>JAYTQU010000304.1:0-2194 GCA_043746555.1 Pseudomonadota bacterium
GCCGCCATAACAATCGTGCGGCGCGATGAGCAAATCATTTGGTTTCAGCAACTGACAGACCAGAGCGACCGACGCCATGCCCGACGCAGTTACCACACAACCGACCCCGCCTTCGAGGTCCGCCAGCGCGCCGGCTAATGCATCGCGCGTCGGGTTTCCTGACCGACCGTAATCGTACTGACGCCGATTGCCAAATCCGTCAAAGGTATAAGTAGACGACAAGTGAATCGGCGGTACCACCGCGCCGAACTGCGAATCCGACTCCAACGCGGCGCGTACGGCGCGCGTGGTCGAGGAAGGATTCCTGCTCACAACGCCTCCGCAAACACTTGCTTCAGCGTCAACGCTTCTTTGAGAAACGCATCGTGGCCATAGAGCGATGAGAACTCGACGAGTCTTTTTTCGCCGGCCAACTTTGCGTGCAACGCTTGCATATCGGACAGTGGGACCAGTTGATCTTCACGCACTGCTACTAACGTTGTTGGCAAGTGAATACGAGTCGCATCGACCTGATGCAAATCGATGGATTCGGACAGACACACGAATGCCTCGGGCACATAGTTATCCGCGTAGGATTGACCGCGTGCGTAAAGATAGTCTTCCACCGGTAGCCGCCACACGCCATCGCGCAGATTGGGCGGACCACTGAAGCGCTGCGAAAACTCTTGTGGGCTGCGGTACGTGGCCATCGCCAACGCGCGCGCGAGTTTCAGTCCAGTCGCGCCATCGCCGTGAGCCGCGAGCGCTCGCACGGTTTCACGTTGAATGGCGCGCCATGCGCTGGCCATCGGATGCGGACGATCCGCAGCACTGATCACGACAATGCGTTCGACTAGATTTGGATAACGCTCCGCGAATGCGAGCGCCACCATTCCGCCATACGACGCGCCTACGATCGCGTGCAGACGATTGACGCCAATATGCGGCAGCAACTTCGTCAACAATTCGACTTGATCATAAGCGCTGATGCTAGGAAAATTGGATTGCCCACGCGATGGCCCCGTCGATTGACCACTACCGCCTAAGAAATCGATACCGAGAATCCGAAATCGATTTGCGTCGAGCGCATGATCGATGCCCACCACTTCCTTCCACCATCCCGAAGCATCGTTTGAAACCGGAAAGACATTGCGGCCCGCCGATATCCCACCGAGCACCGCCACGACAGGCGCATTAGTCGCGCCGGCGAGTCGCCACGCAACGCGCACGTCACGCAACACGCCACCAAGTTGCAAGGCAAACTCGCCCGGCAAGGTGATAACGCCTTCATCTACTTGAAAAGGCACCGCGAAATTTTGCAATACAGATGACACTAAACTGGGCTCCGTGGGCTTGAACATAGTCAAGCAGCTAGTCATCGGAACCCCTGCGGCAAAGCTCTTGTAACCTAAGAGCGGCACGCGAGTGGCAGGTCGCCGCAACCCACATCCAGTTCGGCCAAGGAACTGGTAGCTGTCGCAGCACCTCATCTGTCGGCCGCAATCGAACTTAAAGTTCAACCCGTACCGCAGGAGTTAGCACCTTTCCAACGTGGTTAGCGTCGGCGGTTGCCCCGGCTTCAAAGGGCCTTTCCCTCAGCCGGTCTCGATGAGTGGCAGCAAGTCTAGAGTGGGCAACGCGAGCGCGTCAACAGGCATACGCGAATAGAATTCAAACTGTACGCGACTACTTTTCGTTGGAGCCGCGAAGCGCAGCATCCAGTCTGGCTATTATGTCGATACGGCCAAACAGCAAACGGATAAAGCGGTACGGCGAGGTTAGCCATCGGCAGTTACACACAGGCGAACAAATTTACAGCGCATCCGCGGCCGCGCCGATCCACTGCCATACTAGCTACACGGCCGCGCTGGGCTGCCGTTGCATTGACTCCGGGCGCACGAACCGGCTAAAGACCGCAATTTTGCAGACTATCGTCCTGAGCCGCAGCAATCCACCTTGACGGAACGCCATCCAATGCTCTAATGTACTAGCGCGTTAATACATTCGATCGAACCGCTCGCCCAGCAATCCGCCATGAAAGATCACCGAGCCTTGACTCCGCGCCAAGAAGCGCTAGCGGAGCGGTCGTTGTGTGCGGCCATCGCGAGCCTCAAAAGCGTCGAAGAATGCCGCGCGTTCCTGCGCGACTTGTGTACCCCGGCGGAGCTGCAAGCATTGGCCGACCGTTGGGCGGTGGTCGGTCTGCTGCAAGACG
>JAYTQU010000305.1:0-4177 GCA_043746555.1 Pseudomonadota bacterium
GAAGTACTCGCGCTCCTTCGGCGTGTCGATACGCACGCGCGCTTCAAATTTGATCGACGCACCCGAAGTGGGTGTTGCGACCACAGTGACCATTTTTGCAGCGCCGCCGTTGAGTCCGATGATCTCGAAGCTTTCCGTGCCGGTGAGTTTTAAGGTCTGTGCGTTCTCGTCATCCTTAAACTGCAACGGTAGTACGCCCATGCCGATTAAGTTGGAGCGATGAATGCGTTCGAAGCTCTCGGCAACGACGGCTTTAACGCCGAGTAGCATCGTGCCTTTGGCCGCCCAATCGCGCGAAGACCCTGTGCCGTATTCCTTGCCCGCAAGAATTACTAACGGCGTGTTGTCGTGTTTGTAACGCAACGATGCATCGAAGATGCTCATCTGCTCGCCGCTGGGTACGTGGACAGTCACGCCGCCTTCGACGCCCGGCACCATCAAATTGCGTAGTCGAATGTTCGCAAATGTCCCGCGCATCATCACTTCATGATTGCCGCGCCGCGCGCCGTACTGGTTGAAGTCGACGGGTTGAACGCCTTCAGCCATTAGATACTTTGCAGCCGGACTGTTTTTGGCGATATTGCCGGCGGGCGAGATGTGGTCCGTGGTGACCGAGTCGCCAAGCACGGCTAGAACGCGCGCGCCGCGAATGTCGGACACGGCCGACGGCTTCATTCCCATGCCGACAAAGTAGGGTGGATTCTTGACGTAGGTGGACTTGTCATCCCAGCTATAAATCTTCCCGGTTGTTGTTTGCACCGCGTTCCAATTGGCGTCGCCTTGGAAGGCGCTGGCGTAACTCTTCTTGAACATCGCGGAATTGATCGACGCGCTCATCGCCGCTTGAACCTCTGCCGGAGTCGGCCAGATATCCTTTAAGAACACTGGCTTGCCATCCGAACTTATTCCTAACGCTTCGGTAGTGAGATCGAGATCCAACGTACCGGCAAGCGCGTAAGCCACTACCAACGGAGGAGACGCCAAGAAGTTCTGTTTTACTTCCGGATGTACGCGGCCCTCGAAATTGCGATTTCCGGAAAGCACGGAGGTCGCAATCACATCGCCGGATTTCACGGCATCCGAAATCTCGGGCTTTAGTGGCCCTGAATTGCCGATACACGTCGTGCAACCATAGCCGACTGTGAAGAAGCCAATTGCTTCTAAATCAGGTGTTAAGCCGGCTTTATTCAGATAATCTGTCACTACACGCGAGCCCGGTGCGAGGCTCGTTTTGACCCAAGGTTTTGCTTTGAGTCCAAGTTTGTGAGCCTTGCGCGCGAGCAGTCCGGCGGCGATGAGCACGGCTGGATTCGATGTGTTGGTGCAGCTGGTGATAGCAGCGATTAATACCGCGCCGTCTTTTACTTCGAAAGAGTTACCGTCGACGGTTGCCATGGCAGCGCCGGTCGCGGTTGGATTTTTCGTCGAGCGTTCGGCAGCCATGGACTTGGCTGTAGCATGGTAAACCTGTTTCGCCTTAGTCAATGGAACTCGGTCTTGTGGACGTTTGGGTCCGGCAAGCGATGGCTCGACAGTACCCAGATCGAGTTCCAATACATCGGTGTAGTCGGCTTGCTTCTGACCGTTCTGACGCCACATGCCTTGGTGTTTTGCGTACGTTTCCACCAGCGCGATCTGTTCTGAGCTTCGGCCGGTAAGCTCGAGATACTTCAACGTTTCTGCGTCGATAGGAAAGATGCCGCAAGTGCTACCAAACTCCGGCGACATGTTGGCAATCGTGGCGCGATCTGCGAGCGGCAAATTAGCCAAGCCGTCCCCGAAGAACTCAACAAACTTATCGACCACGCCTTTCTTGCGGAGCATTTCAGTGATCGTCAACACCAAGTCGGTCGCCGTCGTTCCGGGCTTCAATTGGCCGATTAAACGGACGCCGATGACATGCGGGATGAGCATCGTTACTGGCTGACCCAACATTGCGGCTTCCGCTTCGATACCGCCCACACCCCAGCCGAGAACGCCTAGACCGTTCACCATGGTTGTGTGTGAATCGGTGCCAACCAGGGTGTCGGGATAGGCTTGATGAATGCCATTATTCTCGACATCAAAGACGACGCGAGCAAGGTGCTCAACGTTGACTTGATGAACAATCCCGGTATTCGGCGGTACAACTTTGAAATTCCGAAAAGCGTTTTGCCCCCAACGCAAAAATGCATAGCGTTCTTGGTTACGTTGGAATTCAACGGCGGTGTTCTTGGCAAGCGAATCGGCCGTGCCATAGTTGTCGACTTGCACCGAGTGGTCGATCACCAGTTCGGCGGGCGATAGCGGGTTGATTTCATCGGCGTCGCCACCCAACTTGATCATCGCTTCGCGCATCGCGGCCAGATCCACGATCGCCGGTACGCCGGTGAAATCCTGCATGATGACGCGCGCTGGCGTGAAGGAAATCTCGTGAGAAGGCGCGGCCTTAGCGTCCCAGGTGAGCAGCGCTTCGACATCGCCGCGAGTCACATTGACGCCATCTTCAAAGCGCAGCAAATTCTCCAGCAGAATCTTGAGCGAGAAGGGCAAGCGGCTGAGGTCATACCCTTTCAGGGCGGCGAGACTAAAAATCTCGTATTGCTTGCCATTGCACACGATTTGAGTGCGCGCTTTGAAACTGTCTTTCATGCATCCTCCAGATTAGAAGGTCTCAGTCGGTCCACTTTGCCTTCCTAAGGGCGACAGCCCGGGGAGAGTTGTAGCGTCGGTCGGCAGGGCGCGCACGATACCCAATTCCTGACCGCAGGTAAAATATATGGTGAATTTCAAAGCCATACTCTGATCGTATGGCAGTAGTCCTAAAGCCGTGCCAAAGTATGCGTGCGCTGCCGGCTACACGGCGACAGCCACATTCACGCACTCCGCTCGCGTCGCGGATTCAATGACACCCGACCCGAGGCACTCTTCACCGACATAGAAGACGATAAATTGTCCGGGCGTCACCGCGCGTTGCGATTGAGCGAATCTCACGTCTACCGCGCCATCTTTGCCGACGCCGACAGTGCAGGCTTGATCCGCTTGTCGGTAACGAACCTTGGCTGTGCAAGCAAACGACGCTGCGGGCGGCGAGTCGGCAATCCAGCTGACATCGCTAGCCGTCAAGCGATCGGTAAACAACGCGGGATGATTCTGGCCTTGGCCGACGACGAGGACATTGCGATTCAAGTCTTTGTGTACGACATACCACGGCTGTTCCGCGTGGTTACGGGTCCCGCCAATACGAAGACCTTGCCGTTGTCCCAACGTGTAGTACATCAATCCTCGATGCTCGCCGAGTCGCTCACCGTCGCCGGTTTCGATTACGCCGGGTTGCGCAGGTAAATACTTGGCCAGAAATTCCTCGAATGGCCGTTCGCCGATAAAACAAATCCCAGTACTGTCTTTCTTATCGTGCACGGGAAGCGCAAGCGCTTTCGCGATACTGCGCACTTCGGTTTTTGGAAGATCGCCAATCGGAAATAATGTATGCGCCAATACGCTTTGCGATACCGCGCTTAAAAAGTAACTTTGATCTTTGCCGACATCAAGGCCTTTCAGGAGTCGCGTGTGCGGTTGATGTTCGACTCGGGCGTAGTGACCGGTCGCAATAAGATCCGCTCCCAAACGCTTCGCATAGTCGAAGCACACACCAAACTTGATCTCGCGATTGCACAGCACGTCGGGGTTGGGCGTACGGCCGGCGCGATACTCGTCGAGAAATTGCTTGAACACGCGCTCGCGATAGTGCGCGGCGAAATTCACTTTATGCAGTGGAATGCCAAGTCTATCGGCGACTTTGCGTGCGTCTTGGAAGTCCTCCGCGGCGGTGCAGTAGCTGTCCTCGTCGTCTTCCCAGTTGGTCATGAACAGGCCTTCTACGCGATAGCCTTGTTCGATGAGCAAATGCGCGGCGACCGACGAATCGACGCCGCCGGACATGCCGAGAATGACGAGGGGAGAGGGCATTTGGGAATTATGGGCCTGAAGCTTCAGGGTTAGACAAGAATCAACCCATGCGCGAACGGCCGATCGAAGTTGGGCGAGGTTGAGCCGCGGGTCCGTTACGACTCAGCCGGAGACTGCTATTGCCGCATCTAATGACAGATGTTGTAGTACTGTCAGCGGATGCTTCGCGCCGCCGATGTAGTCATCCACACAGCGCAGAACCATTGAACTCCGTAGACGCGCGGACTTG
>JAYTQU010000306.1:0-6406 GCA_043746555.1 Pseudomonadota bacterium
CCGGCACCGGACGGACCCATTAGCGCAATCAGCTGACCGGCAGGCAACGTCAGATGCAAGTCTTCGTATAGAAACGGTAAGTGTTCGCCGTAACGAAAAGCCAATCCTTCAATTGTTAGCTCACCCGCACCGGCATTGCGAGCACGACGCGGTACACTGCTATACGATTCGCTGGGCGCATTCATGATGTCGCCGAGACGCGCAATTGCCGTGCGCGTCTGTTGCCATTGTTGCCACAATCCCACCATTCGCAGCATCGGTTGACTCAAACGCGCGGCGAACATTTGAAACGCCACCAACATACCGACGGTGAAAGCGGTTTGTGTCATCACCGTCCACGCGCCAAGCACCAAAATACTAAGCGTCATCAATTGTTCCAACCCATTCGCCCATGTGTTGTAGGTGTTGGCAAGCTGGCGCGTGACGAAGCTGGACTTGAGATAGTCGGCCAGCAAGTTGCGGTATCGCTGACTCAGCTGCGGTTCGAACTGCAACGACTTGACTGTTTCGACGCCGGCAACGTACTCGGTAAGAAACGCTTGATTGGCGGCACCGCGTTGAAACTGCTCGTTCAACCGTTCACGAAACAGCGGCGCGACCAACGCGCTCAACAAAGTGATGAGTACGAGAATCGCCAAAACAAGCAACGTGAGTTTGACGCTGTACCAGAACATGATCGCGACAAAGATCATCAGGAAGGGTAGATCGAGCGCCACCGTCACGGCCGCGGACGCAATGAAATCGCGAATGGTTTCTATGCCGTGTAGGCGCGCGGCAATAACGCCTGTCGGACGATGTTGAAAATAGAGCGGCGGCAATCGAAACAGATGATCGAAGACGCGACTACCGAGCACCGCATCTATTCGTTGGCCGGTGTGCAGAATCAGATATTGACGCACCCAGGTAAGCAGCGTGGTAAAGAGCAAGAACACAACCAACCCGATGCCGATCGCGATCAACGTGCTGTTGGTTCGATGCACGACCACTTTGTCGATGACGACCTGCGTGAATAGCGGCGTCGCAAGACCCATGAGCTGCAGCACTAAAGACGCGACCAGCACATCGCGCCAAATTATCTTGTGCTTCGTGAGTTCAGGCACAAACCATCGCAATCCGAAACGCGCCGGACGCGATTCGATACTATCGGGATCGACCGCCGCTGCCGCAGTCGGCCACAACGCAAGACTAACATTCAAATAGCGTCGTTTAAGGTTATCGATTGGTACGGCGATCGGTTGCGACGCGCCGCTCTCCAACAGCCATACCGATTGCTCGTCAGCATTCAGCACCAACGCCCAGTCGGAACGATCCGGCGCATCAGGCGCATCAGGTGCCGAAACTAATAGAGCGACCGGCAGACGATAACTTAAAACCGCGGCCAGACCGCCATTCGACCATTGATGAGATAGGCCGAGTTCGGCAACCACAGTATTGAAGGAATCAATAGCTATCGGCGGCGGGCAACGCTGAGCGAACAGCGCCGGATCGAATGCTAAACGATGCACAGTAGCGAACGAGGACGCAAGCCACAACGCTTGCTCCAACGTCAACGACTCCACGGCCGTCATCCTGCGACGTGCGAACACGAGCGGCAGCCTTAGTTAAGCGAAAGTGAGAGAGTTGTGCTTCGACCAAGTATTGTTTTGGTATCCATGCTGTCCTTCCCTTCCATCAAGCTATAAATTTGCGATTGTCACAGTTCTTTAATATCGGGCTGCTCAGAATTCCTTCAGGCAGGGATCGTGACGGCGAATCCTACTCTACTAATTTGGCGTTAGGAAGTCGGTCTATTTAGATTTTCATGCCCGAACTTAACAGTAGTTAGTTAGCCTGAGAGTTTTCCGCCTCCAGCTGTTCGGTTGTCGCCAACCACTCTTCTTTTACCTTAGCGATTTTTGCCGCCAACACTCTTTGACTGATAAGCAATTCGCCAAGTCTGGGCTTGTTCTCGACGTTGTAGATCTCTAGAGTAGCAAGTTGAGTTTCGATCGCAGCTCGCTCTTTGGCAAGACGTTCGAGTTCGCGATCGCATTGAGCGATGGCGTTGCGCAGTGGCGTTAAGCGATTGCGGCGTTCGGCATCGATACGTTTGCGATCCCGGCGAGCGTCGGCGGAATTCGAGTCGCGTGTTGTTGCGTCAGTTGGCAGAGGAACGTCCGACCTACTATCGGATTTGACGAGCCATTCGGCATAATCGTCGAGATCGCCATCGAAGGGTTTTGCGGTGCCATTCGCAACGACGATGAATTGATCGGCGAAGGTGCGCAGTAGATGGCGATCGTGGGAAACGAGCACCACGGCACCGGCGTAATCTTGCAGTGCCACAGCGAGCGCTTGGCGCATTTCCAAATCGAGATGGTTGGTGGGCTCGTCGAGTAACAAAAGATTCGGTTGTAGATACGACACCAACGCGAGCACAAGTCGCGCTTTTTCGCCGCCCGAGAATGGTCCAATTGGTTCGAACACGCGCTCGCCACGAAACCCAAAGCCGCCGAGATAATCGCGCAGATCTTGTTCTTTCGCGCGCGCGGCTTTGTCGCCGCCAAGTTTCTTTAGATGATCGAGCGCGGATTCGTCGAGAAATAATTGTTCGAGCTGATGCTGCGCGAAATAGCCGATGCGCAAATCGCGCGCTTCCACGCGCTTGCCTTGCAGCGCCGTCAATTCGCCCGCGAGTAATTTCGTTAGCGTCGATTTACCGGCGCCGTTGCGGCCGAGCAAGGCAATACGATCGCCGGGTGCAATAGTCAGACTAATATGACTCACCACAGCGCGATCGCCGTAGCCGACGGTTTGATCGTCGATCGCGAGCAACGGGCGCGGCAATTTTTCGGGTTGTAGAAATGAAAATTCAAACTGCGTATCGACATGCGCCGGGGCGATGCGCTGCATTCGCTCCAACGCCTTCAAGCGACTTTGCGCTTGTTTGGCTTTCGAGGCTTTGGCGCGAAAGCGCTCGACGAACGACATCATGTGCGCAATCTCGCGCTGTTGCCGATCGAATAGCGACTGTTGCTGCGACAGTTGCATCGCGCGCTGCTCTTCGAATGCGGCATAGTTGCCTGAATATGCGCGCGCTTCGCCATGTTCGATATTGACCACGCGAGTGATAATGCGGTCCAAGAATTCGCGATCGTGCGAAATGAGGAGCAACGTGCCGCGATATTCGCGCAGCCATCCTTCAAGCCAAATCACCGCATCCAAGTCCAAGTGATTGGTGGGTTCGTCGAGCAACAATAGATCGGAGCGACACATTAATGCTTGCGCGACATTGAGTCGCACGCGCCAACCGCCGGAGAATTCACGGACCGCGCGCGATTCGTCTTCCACGGTGAATCCCAGGCCATGCAGCAATTGTCCGGCGCGACTGCGTGCGTCGTAACCGCCGACGACTTCGTAGCGTGAATACAGTTCGGCGAGTTTCGTGCCGTCGAGCGCTTTGGATTCACGTTCGATGGCGGCTTCGAGCTCTCGTAGCTCGGTGTCTCCATCCATGACGAACTCGACAGCGGATTGATCGCTCGCTTCGAGTTCCTGAGCGACATTGGCGATTGCCAGTCGCGCCGGTCGTTCGAAGCTGCCGATGTCGGGTTGCAAGTCATTACGCACCAACGCGAATAGACTCGACTTGCCGGTGCCGTTCGCGCCGGTGACACCGATCTTCTCGCCGCGATACAACGTGAAGGTCGCATGTTCGATCAACAACCGCGTACCGCGTCGTAGGGAAACGTCGGAGAAGGAAAGCATAGGTGCGCGAGAGCGTTAAGTCGCGAGTGCGCGAGGTCGAAAGACTTGCATGTCGCTTTTATCGCTCAGTACTGGGTTTTAGCATCTCGCGAAGTGCCGATCTGGCGATCTCACGCCGCTCATCCGTTAGGCGAACAACCGACTCACATTCGCCGCGCCCATTTCCTGACTGATGACGAGATTTAGAAATTCGTCGGAGGAAATCGCGTCGCCAAATAGTCTTCCTTGGGCATAGTGACAACCGTGGCTGCGCAGATATTCGAATTGCTCGCGAGTTTCAACGCCTTCGGCAACCACTTCCATTTCCATCGAACGACCCATATCGACGATGGTACGGACGATGGTCGCGTCGTCGCTGTCGTGCGGAATATCGCGCACAAACGATTGATCGATCTTTAACGTGCTGATCGGAAACTGTTGCAGCGCGCTGAGCGAGGAATAGCCGGTGCCGAAGTCGTCGATGGAGAGATGCAGTCCCATGCCGTACAACTCATCGAGCAGTTTCAATGTGCGCTGGGCATCCACCATCAACGTGGTTTCGGTGATTTCCAATTCGAAACACGTTGGCGAAACCTCGTGACGTTTGAACACCGACTTACAACGCGTAATGAAATTCGATTGGCGCAGTTGTTTCAAGGAGAGGTTGATCGACACACGACCGGGATTCGGAATCTGTTGCAACCAAAGCCGATAATCGGCGCACACTCTATTCATTACCCAGTCGCCGATGTCGAGAATCAAATTGCTTTCTTCGGCGAGCGGAATGAATTGCGATGGCGATATATCGCCGTGACCCGGCAAGCGCCAACGTAGCAACGCTTCCGCGCCGATAATCCGGCCGTTGCGCAGATCGACTTTGGGTTGATAAAGAATCACCAACTCGTCGCGCTCCAAGGCGCGGCGCAGTTTGCTTTTCAACATCAAGCGCTCAACCGCGGCGGCGTTCATGTCCGGCGAATAGAACGCGAAACTATTGCCGCCGTTTTGCTTGGAGTGATACATCGCCGCGTCGGCGTTGCGAATCAAATCGATCACACTCTCCGCATCGCGCGGACAGAACCCCACGCCGATACTCGCCGTGAGAAACAGCTCGTGTTGTTGCACGTAAAATGCTTTGCCGATTTCGGACAACACCATGCGGGCCAATATCGCCGCTTGCGCTCGCTCTTCCTCGCCCTGTGCAAAAGTGTCGATGAATACGGCAAACTCGTCGCCGGCGAGCCGCCCCAGCACAGCTTCCTTCGGCAACACGCGCGTGAGTCGTTCGCTCAAGGTTTCCAGAACTCGGTCGCCCGCCGCATGGCCGAAGGTGTCGTTGATTTCCTTGAAGCGGTCCAAGTCTATATATAAGAGTGCGACGCCGCGATCGGCGCGCCGCGTTCGCGCAATGGCTTGTTGCAGCATGTGCTGCAACTGCATGCGGTTCGGCACTTTAGTGAGCGCATCGTAACGAGCAAGATAGCGAATGCGACGTTCGGCTCGCTTGCGGTCCGTAATATTGCGCGCCACAAAGATCGCGCCGCGAAAATCGTGATGCGGCGCATCGAGCGACGAACCGGATATCGAAACCGGAATCGTTTGACCGTCGGCGGTTTGTATCACGGTTTCGCGCGTTTCACCGGTAGCGGCCTCGAGCGAAAATGTGGCTTGTTCCGCTTCCGTCAACAAACTGATGAACGGCTTACCGACCAAATCGCTTTCGTTGCAACCGAACAGATGCACCGCCGCTTGATTGATCTTGCTGATCTCGCCGTCTTGCGTGGTCACCAGCACCGCATCGTTCATGCTGTTCAGCACAGTGTTGAGATAGTTGGTGGTGAATGTCGTTTGCTGCAGCTTGCGACGCATTTCGTCGAGCGCTTCTTGCAAATCGGCAATCTCGTCGGTCCGAGTGACTTCGAGCGGTTTGGTGTAATCGCCGGATCCAATTTCTCGCGCGGAACGAATGAGGCTCGCGATTGGGCGTTCGAATCGGCGTCCCAAAACCCAAGCGAGCCCCAACGCACCCGACGAAAACACGATGCTAATGGCTGCTAAGGTCCACAGGGATCGCCGAAACTCGGCACGCTGCGATTCGATCAATCTTTCTTCTATTTGCAGCGATTGCGCGACGAGACTTTGCACAACCCGTTGGCTGGCTTGTCGGTCGTAGAGTTGCACCGCCAAAAGAGTCAGAATCACGGCAAGGCTCGCGGCGGTCGCGATGCCGAGAAATTTGAATTGAATGCCGCGCGATTTCACAAAATGAGTTGAATCCTTGCCGGGTTGCACTGCGGGAGGCGGGGCAAACTTGGTGCATCATACATCGTGTCCTAGCCGAGACGCATACTGTCGGGTAAGTTGACAATCGCCAGTGAAGTAGGCAAACGGCGACTCAGAGAGCGACTTAGAATTTAGCAAATGAACGATCTTGAAATTACCGGCCGAACGCGCACTCACATCGTCGAACTCGACGCACCGCGCTGCGCGCTGCACTACGAGGCGATCGCTTCGTTTCTGGCTATGCGCGATGCGGCGGCAAACGACGGCATCGCATTGGCTGCACGGTCGGGTTTTCGCGATTTCGCCACGCAGGTGACAATTTGGAATCGCAAGTGGCGCGGCGAGAAACCGCTCTTCAGCCGCGCGGGCGTATTACTCGATCGCGCGCTGATAGCAG
>JAYTQU010000307.1:0-9933 GCA_043746555.1 Pseudomonadota bacterium
CCACGATGAGCCTGCCGCAGCTCAAGATCTTGCAGGAGGTTATTACACTATCGGTGTTCGTGCCTTTCGTGATCTTTTATATGCGTCAACCCCTAAAACTCGATTATCTGTGGGCCGCACTGTGCATGATGGGCGCGGTATATTTCATCTTTAGGAAATAGGCGCGAATGCCGAGCCGAAGCATCGCTTTGCGCTGACGTGGCTCATGTTTACAGCGTGTTGGGCCGTCAGATGTCAGGTCGCGCGCTGAAGCATGTTGCTGCCGCCGCGGCATCGCCGCATTTAAGGAGTTACGCCCAAAGAGGTTTGGATATGAGTACGGCAATTCACAAAATGGTCGAGGCTTGCCGCACAGGAAATCACGCCGCGTTGATCGCGCGTATGTCATCGGGCTGGGCGGTGTTGGGCGGTTCGCAATTTCTGCGCGGCTATAGCTTGTTGTTACCCGATCCGGTTGTACCGCATCTGAACGCGATGGCTTCATCGGCGCGCGACCGGTTCTTGTCGGATATGGGAAATCTCGGCGACGCAGTCATGGCCGCGACCGAGGCGTTGCGAATTAACTACGCCATGTTCGGCAACGTCGAACCGGCGTTACATGCTCACGTTATTCCGCGATACGTCGATGAACCGGACGACAAGCGCACCGCGCATCCTTGGAGCTACGATTGGAATGCGGCTCCGCAATTGTCGATTCAAGATTGCGGCTTGTTACTTGCGGCAATTCGTAAGCACATAAAGTTGTAGGACAACAGCGATGGCGGTCTCTCCCGATTTCGTTGTCTTCGCTATCGAGCAACTGTCGTTGTTAGGACGCGTCACATCGCGTCGCATGTTTGGCGGCGTTGGGTTGTATGCAGATGATCTTTTCTTCGGTTTGATCGCCGACGACACTTTGTATTTCAAAGTTGACGACAGTAATCGTGGCGATTACGAACGTCGCGGGTGTAAGCCGTTTCAGCCCTTCGCGGACAAACCCGAGTTCTCTATGAATTACTACGATGTGCCCGCCGATTTGCTGGACGATGCGGAAGGTCTAAGCGGCTGGGCGCGCAAGTCGGTTGCAGTCGCGCTGATGGCGGCGAGCAAGAAAGTCAGGACGCGAGAAAAACGCTCGGCAAAAAAGAAAAAAATCGCGTTGACCACTAAGCGGCTGCGGTAATTACCTTGCCTGGCAACTTGCTTAAAATCAATTGCTTCAGTTCGACCTTGTGGCTGGCATTGTCGATATCGATGCCCACCAGATTTCCTTTGGCATCGTAATCGAGCACTACCCCGTCGGAAACTTCGCGACTGTCCGTGCTGCTCTGCTCGGAGAGGTCGATGTACAGCGAGTCTGTTTCAGGATGATAGTTGAGTTTCATACGCGATTTCGTTCCTGTGGCTCGATTCGCACGGCATTTTGTAAGGCATGAATGCACCATTCCTTTTTGATGTAAGGGCGCTTCCGCAATACTTGGCTTTCAAAATAGTCGGTAAAATGATATTCGGTCATTCAGGGCCACTCCATAGCGTTGACCTATTGGCCATTGACTCGTTGTCCAATGGACGGTCGTTCACAGTTTAGACGCTTTTGCGGGTCTATTTCGCGATTATTCTCGTGCTACTGCAATTAACGCGGCGAGTGACTTAAGGGGCTCCGAGCAAACTTCTCCTTTACAGACGTAACCGATCGTTTCGTTCTGCGCTCTTTTATCGGCCAATGCGGATGGCAAGTTGTGTACATCGGCCGGTATTCCTAGGACGATGCGCCGCGGTGCGTATATTTTACTGAGTTCGATTTGCCATTCGGCGACTTCGGGCGCGTCGCCGCGAATCACAATGAGTTGCACGGACGATAACGCGTCTTCGAGAGCGAGTAATAGCGATGCATGACCGGGCGGATATTTTTGTATTCCGGTCCACGCAGCACGCAGTGTTTTTTCAGCAGCTTGCAAGTATTGGGTATTTCCAACTATCAGGCCGAGTCGATGAAGTGCCACGGCGGCAATGCCGTTGCCAGCCGGTACGGCTTCGTCACTGAAGGACTTGGAGCGATGAATAAGTTGCTCGGCGTCGTCGGCAGTGAAAAAGAATCCGCCGGTTGCTCGATCTTCGAAGTGAGTAAGCAGTGCGTCGGCGAGTTCGATTGCAAATTCAAGATCGCTCGACCGCCATCGTGTTTGCAAAAGTTCAATGAGGGCGTCGAGCAGGAATGCGTAATCGTCATGATAGGCGGCAAGCCGCGCTTGTCCATCTTTGTACACGGCTAACAATCGTCCGTCGCGCCACAGTGTCGAGCGAATGAAATCCACTGCCCGACTTGCCGAAGCAGCGAGATCGTCGCGTTGCAGGCAGCGCGCGGCGACGGCAAGTCCTTTGATGGCGAGCGCGTTCCACGACGTTAATATTTTTTCGTCCCGCCCCGGCCAGATGCGCGCGTTGCGAACACTGAGCAATTTGCTTCGTGCGGAATTCAAAAGTCGTTCTGCCGCAGGCGCGGCGACGTTGCAGAGTTGCGCCACTTCATCGAGTGAGCGAAATACATGCAAGTGCCAAGCGCCTTCGAAGTTGGCGTCGCGATCCAAGCCGAAGCGATGCGACAACACGGCATATTCATCGGCCGTCAATCGTTCGCGAACTTCTTCCGGGCGCCATGCGTAGAACTTTCCTTCGTGGCCTTCCGAATCGGCGTCTAACGTCGACCAGAAACCGCCGTTGCGATCCTGCATATCGCGCAGCATCCAGTCGGCTGTTTCGCGGGCAATGCGATTGAATAAAGGATCGCCGGTTGCAATTGCCGCTTGCGCGTAAAGCGCAAGGAGCGGTCCGTTGTCGTACAGCATTTTTTCGAAATGCGGGATCATCCAAAACTGATCGACGGAGTAACGACAGAATCCCCCGCCAAGTTGGTCGTATATGCCGCCTTCGGCCATGCGCGTCAGCGTTAGAGTCGTCATGTACAGGGAATGAAGATCGGGTCCTTGTTCGTGCGCCGAGGTTCGCCATTGTCTGAGTAGAAATTCCAACGTGGTGGCGTGCGGAAACTTGGGCGCGCCGCCAAAACCGCCGTACTCGCGATCGAATTGTTGGGCGAGCGTGGCTTTCGCGATTGCGAACGAGGAAGCATCTAGCGTCAAACCATCGTGCGGCGCGGGTGGCAGCGTTTCCGCAAACACCGTCATCAACGATTCATTCTGTTTTCGGATCTGGTCGCCGCGTTGTTTGTAAAACGCGGACACTTTTTTCAGTAGGTCAGAGAACGCCGGCATGCCATAGCGCGGCTCTTTGGGGAAATACGTGCCGCCGAAGAAGGGGCGTTGATCGTAATGCGTGAGAAACATGGTGAGCGGCCAGCCGCCGCCGCGCTGAGCAAGCACGTGATGTGCGAGCTGATAAATCTTATCGATATCGGGACGTTCCTCTCGATCTACTTTGATGTTGATAAACAACTCGTTCATCAACTGCGCAGTTGCCTCGTCCTCGAACGATTCGTGCGCCATGACGTGACACCAGTGACAGGCGGAATAGCCGATGGACAACAGAATCGGTTTGCCGGTGGTGCGCGCGAGTTCCAGCGCTTCTTGGCCCCACGGATGCCAGTCCACAGGGTTGGCGGCATGCTGCAAGAGGTAGGGGCTGGTTTCTTGCGTCAGTCGATTGCGATGCGTGGCCGGAGAATTAGTCATGAGCGACGACGGGGCGTTCGGTAGAATGCGCGAACTATACGCGACAAGACGAGACGGGTGACACGAGACGCGGGACGCGATCGAAATGCGCCGCTCGAGTATGTCCCGCGTCCCGCGTCTCGCATCTCGAAAGTGAACAATGGCATCGCAACTCCCCATTCTCCGTCTTAAGCACAACGAAGATCGCCGCATTTCAGCCGGACATCTCTGGGTCTTTTCCAATGAAGTCGATACTCGGGCGACGCCGCTGACGGCTTTCAAGCCGGGCTCGGTGTGCGAGCTGCGTTCGGATCGCGATAAATTCCTGGGATATGCCTATGTCAATCCCGCCACGCTCATTTGTGCGCGAGTGCTGGGTCGCGATACGGCCTATCCGCCTGGCAAGGGACTCATTGCGCACCGCTTGCAAGTTGCGCTGTCGCTGCGCGAGCGAATTTATTCGGAGCCGTTCTATCGCTTAGCATATGGCGAGTCCGATGGACTGCCGGGACTCGTTCTCGATCGGTTCGGCGATATAGTGGTCGGACAAATTGGCACCGTCGGCATGGAAGCATTCAAAGCGGAGATTGCCGCCGCCGTCCAGCAGGTGCTCGAGCCAAAGGCGATGCTTTGGAAAAACGATTCCGGCGCGCGCGAACTGGAAGGTCTCGACTCGTATATCGAACCGGCCTTTGGCGATGTGCCGTCGCACGCGGCCCTCGAAGAAAACGGCGTGCGCTTCCGAGTGCCGTTATTCGACGGACAGAAAACCGGCTGGTTTTACGATCACGCCATGAATCGCCGCGCTTTGCTGAAGTATGTGCAAGGAAAGAGCGTGCTCGATGTGTTCAGTTACTTAGGCGCGTGGGGGCTCGCGGCTGCGAAGGTGGGCGCGAGTGAAGTGGTGTGCGTCGACTCGTCGGCGTCGGCATTGGAGCTGCTAACTGCGGCGACAACAGAAAATAATTTGAACGTTGCCACGGAGAAAGGCGACGCGTTCAAAGTCATGGAGGCCATGATTGAAGCGCGTCGCAAGTTCGATGTAGTGGTGATCGACCCGCCGGCATTCATCAAACGTAAGAAAGATATCCCGAAGGGCGAGGCGGCCTATCGGCGGCTCAATCAACTGGCCATGCAATTGCTGAATCGCGACGGCTTATTGGTCTCGTGCTCGTGTTCCTATCATCTCGGCAGCGATGCGTTGATAGGCGCGATCCAAAAAGCGGCGCGACATCTCAATCGCTTTGCGCAGATCATCGAGGTGGGCGGTCAAGCGCCGGATCATCCCTTGCATCCCGGTATCGAGGAGACTCGTTACTTGAAATCGTTCTTCTGTCGTGTGACAGTGGAATGAGGCAATTGAATGCGAAGGGGTCCGCCGGGCTGTACTTCGGTCAAGGACCGCTCAATCTTATGGAGCAAGATGAGCTTATGGAGCAAGCTGAGCTGGCCCATCCCATCATCGCGGCGAGCGTGGATCTCTTGAAGTCCGTGACGAGCGCCGACCATTCGTAATAGAGTTCGCTTCTCGACAATTCAAAGAAACAGCAATGCTGCAGTATCCACATATCGATCCCATTATTTTTTCCCTCGGTCCGGTGTCCGTGCGCTGGTATGGACTCATGTATGTGATCGGATTTGGCGCGGGGTGGTGGCTGGCGCGTAGACGCGCCGCGCAGCCGGGATCGACATGGAAGCCGATCGACGTCGACGACTTGATTTTTTTCGCGGCGCTCGGCGTGATCGCGGGCGGGCGAGTCGGCTGGATATTGTTTTACGGCTTCATGGAGGAACTGCGCGATCCCTTGTTGATCTTTCGTATTTGGGATGGCGGCATGTCGTTTCACGGCGGCTTGCTCGGCGTCATTGTCGCGATTACATGGTTCGCCACGCGACGTGCGCGCAACAGCGGCGATGTCTGGGATTTCACGGCGCCGTTGCCGGCTATCGGATTGTTCACCGGGCGCATTGGCAATTTCATCAACGGCGAGTTATGGGGCAAACCCACCGATGTGCCTTGGGCATTCATCGTTGATGGGCAAGCGCGGCATCCTTCGCAGCTGTATGAAGCGCTGCTCGAAGGCGCGGTCACCTTCGCAATTGTGTGGGTGTTTTCGTCGCGTCCTCGCCCGCGCTATTCCGTCTCCGGATTGTTTTTGCTGTGCTACGGCATCTTTCGATTCGCGGTCGAGTTCGTTCGCGTCCCGGATGCGAATCGCGGCTATTTATTGTGGGATTGGGTCACCGAAGGACAATTGTTGTCTCTGCCGATGGCCATCGCGGGATTGACGTTGATTGCGTGGGCATATCGCCGCAATAAAGTCAGCGGAAATTTCGCGCGGTAAGCAAAATGCGCCAATACCTCGAACTCCTTGGCAACGTTCGCGCGCAAGGCCTTAAAAAAACCGACCGTACCGGTACCGGCACCATGTCGGTGTTTGGCTATCAGATGCGTTTCGATTTGAATGCCGGCTTTCCGTTGTTGACCACTAAGAAACTCCATTTGCCATCGATCGTCTATGAGCTTCTCTGGTTTTTGCGCGGCGACACCAACGTCAAGTATCTGAACGAGCATGGCGTGACCATTTGGAACGAGTGGGCGGATGAGCGCGGCGAACTCGGGCCGATCTACGGCAAGCAGTGGCGCTCGTGGCCGACGCGCGATGGTCGAGTGATCGATCAAATCAGTCGCTCTATCGATCTCATTCGCCGCGATCCGAACTCGCGTCGCATTATCGTCAATGCCTGGAATGTCGGCGAGCTGGAAGAGATGGCGTTAACGCCCTGTCATGCGCTGTTTCAGTTCTGGGTGGGCGACGGAAAACTATCGTGTCAGTTGTATCAGCGGAGCGCCGATATTTTTCTTGGTCTTCCGTTCAATATCGCTTCGTATGCGTTGCTCACGCATTTGTTCGCGCAGCAATGCGATCTCGGCGTCGGCGAATTTATTTGGACCGGCGGCGATTGTCACTTATATAGGAATCATCTCGAGCAAGCCGATATGCAGCTCGGGCGCGAGCCTTATTCGTTGCCGACACTACACATGAAACGTCGGCCGCCGTCGATCTTCGAGTACGATTACGCCGACTTCGCGTACGAAAATTATCAAGCACATCCACTTATCAAAGCGCCCATTGCCGTTTAGTTTTGCCGTTTAGTGTCGGTCTACTCCACTAAACAATTCGATCTCCACTTTCCTTCCTTTATAGGTCTCACGTTCAATCACCATGCCCGCTACCAAAACACCGGCCAAAAAACTCGCCATCAAACCCGCCGCTTCACCTTTGCTTGCCGTTTACGATTCGCCGATTCACGGGAGAGGCGTTCGAGCGCGAGTGCCCATCAAGAAAGGTTCGCGCGTCGTCGAATATTTGGGCGAGCGCATTTCGCACGCCGAAGCGGATCGACGCTACGACTTAAAAGGCGCAGACGATGGACATACGTTTTTGTTTATCGCCAGTAATCGCACTGTGATCGACGCGGGCGTGGACGGCAATGAAGCGCGCTATATCAATCATAGCTGCGCGCCCAATTGCGAGACGGTGATCGAACGCAGTCGCGTGTTTATCGAAGCGATTCGCAACATCGAGGCGGGCGATGAATTAGGCTATGACTATCAGCTCACCTGGGAGAGCACGGATGATCCTATCGAGCTCAATAATTATGCGTGTCATTGCGGCGCGAAGCGTTGTCGCGGCACCATGCTCGATAAGCACCCGACCGACTTGAAAGCCAAGATCGAAGCGGCGGAACGAAAACGCAAACGCGCGCGCTTGGCAAAGAGGACCTCGAAAAAGAAGGCTAAGAAGAAACCGAAGAAGAACCAGAAGAAGAAATAGCATGCGTATCGCGATCGTCGTTGCAGCCACGGATGACGGCGTGATCGGCAAGGACAATGCAATACCTTGGCGGTTGCCGGACGATTTAAAATGGTTCAAGCAAGTCACGATGGGAAAGCCCATCGTGATGGGTCGAAAGACCTACGATTCCATCGGTCGTCCCTTATCTGGTCGCACCAACATCGTGATCTCGCGGCAAGGGAATCTAACCATTCCAGGGTGTACGGTGGTGGCGTCGTTGGGCGACGCCTTTAAGTTCGTCGCCGATGCTCCAGAAGTGGCCGTGATTGGCGGTGCGGAGTTTTTTCGTCAGGCGCTGCCAATCGCTGATACGATTTATCTCACTCGTGTACATGCCAAGATCGACGGTGACGTTTCGTTACCAACGTTTTCCGACTCGGAGTGGCGCGAAACCAATCGCGAAGCGCATGCTGCGGACGAGCGACATGCCCACGCGTTTAGTTTTCTCACGTTGTCGCGCATTCGCTGATGACAATTCGTTAGCTTTCGTCGTGCCAGGAAAAACCATCGCGACTCAATAACAAGCTCGATGCCGCCGGTCCCCAAGTACCGGCGATGTATTGCTTGGGTTTCTCATCGCTTTCCGACCATGCTGCACGAATCGGATCGATCCAGCGCCACGCGCTATCAAGTTCGTCGCGCCGCATGAACAAGGTGAGATTGCCTTTTGCAACGTCCATTAGAAGGCGCTCGTATGCGCCGAAGCGACGGGACTTTAGCGATTCGGTTTTGAAAGATTCCGCCAAATCCAAGCGCAGATTGACGGCTTTGAGTTTCATGTCTTCACCCGGCTGCTTGGCCGAGATCGTCAAGGTGATGCTCTCATCCGGTTGCAGGCGAATCACCAACTTGTTCGGCGTCGGCGCAGCGTGCGCGGAATCGAAGATCGAATGCGGCACGTCTTCAAAGGTCACGACGATGTCGGCAGTGCGTTCTTGAAGTCGCTTGCCGGTTCTTAGATAAAACGGCACACCGGCCCAACGCCAGGTATCGATCTCGGCTTTGATGGCGACAAACGTTTCGGTGACGCTGCCGTTTGTAATTCCCGGTTCGTTGAGAAAACCAATGACCGGTGCACCGTTGATGGCGCCGGATTTGTATTGTCCCCGGACTGTTTTCTTCGCGACATCGTGGCCGAGTATCGGACGCAGTGCTCGCAGCACCTTGAGTTTTTCATCGCGAACCGCATCGGCATCACTGCTGGCCGGCGGCTCCATCGCAAGAATACACAGCAATTGTAGGAGATGATTTTGCACCATGTCGCGTAGCGCGCCGGTTTGGTCGTAGAACGCGCCGCGACCTTCGACGCCCAACTGTTCCGCAACGGTGATCTGTACATGGCGAATTTGTCCGCGTCGCCACAACGGCTCGAACAACGTGTTACCGAATCGCAACGCGATGAGATTCTGTACGGCCTCCTTGCCCAAATAGTGGTCGATGCGATAAATCTGATGTTCGGCGAAAATCGCGCCCACCTGTTCGTTGATGGCGATTGCCGAACTCAAGTCGTGTCCGAGGGGTTTTTCCAGCACGACTCTCGATGCAGGCGTCACCAATGAATGCGCGGCCAGGTGTTGGCAGATGTGCGTGAACAATGAAGGCGCGGTCGATAAAAAGAAAACGCGCGTGATCGTATCGCGATCTTTGAGCGCCATTGCAAGGCGGGAATAGTCATCCGCTTTCGCGGCATCGAGCGCCACGTAATCAAGTCGCTTCGCGAGAGCCGGCCATTGCTGGACGTCGAATTCCGTCGCGAGATGTTTGCGACAGTGAGTTTCTACGGCGTTGACAAACTCTTCACGCGACAACGCCATACGCGCCACGCCGATGATGCGTGTATTGTCTGTCAGGTGTCCCGCGGCGCTGCGACGATAAAGCGCGGGCAATAGCTTGCGCATGGCCAGGTCGCCGGTTGCGCCGAACAATACAAAATCGCACGCGGCGGTAGACGGCATGTAAATCCTCTTGCTGATGTGAGGGAAGGACTGCTCGGAATCTATCCTCGATCGATAGTGGCAACGATTGTATCGTGCCGGCAATCGAACCTCATCATCCAATGAGCGTGAAAACGCTTTCGCGGAAACTAATTCGATGGCGAGACGATCAAGGGTAGTGCAACGTTACCGAGAGATGGTTGTAAGCGCTTCCAAATGAGTGCATCGCATGAGTCTTCGATCACAGTGTTACTATAAATCCCGCGCGAAATCCCGCGCGATCGCATCCGCCGAACAACCCCTTCCTTGAGTCACTCACGATGTCCAGATCAAGCGAATCGATTGATAGCACGGTTAACTCGGTGACTGATCGCATTCGCGAACGCAGCGCTCGTTCGCGTAACGAATACCTTCGTCGAATGACGGCGGCGGAAGGCGAGACGACGGCGCGCGAACAATTGTCGTGTACCAATCTCGCGCATGGTTTTGCGG
>JAYTQU010000308.1:0-2238 GCA_043746555.1 Pseudomonadota bacterium
CTGGGTGTTGACTGTCCCGAGTTTCAGCGTTGTCATGTCGCTGCCGCCCGACGCGAAGCGCAGGCCGCCGACGTGGTGGTCGTTAATCACTACTTGTTAATGGCCGATTTGTTGCTGAAGGAACGCGGCTTTGGCGATCTCTTGCCCGGCGCCGATGCGATTGTGATCGACGAAGCGCATCAGTTGCCTGAAGTAGCGGAATTATTTTTGGGCTACTCGGTCAGCACTCGGCAAATACAACACCTGTGTCGCGACCTTATCGTCGAGTTGCAGGCGCAGTCCACGGCGAGCGACGAGTTGGCGCGATCGATCGCGCAGATCGAGCGAACGATGGCGACCACTATCGATGTCCTGCAAACCGAACGCTGCGAACAGGATCACTGGCCCACCGAGTTCTTTGAGGGGCTTAGCGATCTCGCGCGATTGCTCGAAGACCTCGTGCAGCAGCTCGCCGCGCTGAGCGATCAACAACCGGTGTTCGCGGCGACAAAGTCGCGCGCCGATGAACTTGCACAACGCCTGAACAAGTTGCATAGCGTAAACGGAGAGGATTTGGATGGCGATGGACCGGGTGTGCGTTGGGCCGAGGCCAATCGACAGGGATTTTCCGTCCATTTCGCTCCGGTCGATATCGCTCGACAGTTGAGCGCCTTGATCGACGCGCATAGTACGTCATGGATTTTTACGTCGGCGACGCTAGCCGTCGCGGGAGATTTCAGTCACTACTTGCGGCGAATTGGATTGCCAGATGCTCGCACCGCGTTGTTTGGCAGTCCGTTCGATTATCCGACGCAATCGCTGCTGTATCTGCCGCAGAAATTGGATGTGCCGTCGTCGCCCAAGCACACGCGACAGGTCATCGACGCCGCGTTACCGGTATTGGCGGCGAGTGGTGGTCGCGCATTCCTATTGTTCACCAGTCATTGCGCGCTGCGCGCGGGCGCAGCGTATCTGCGTGAGTTGTGGGGCGACGCTAAACCGTATCCGTTGCTGGTGCAGGGCGATGCGCCGCGAGATCTTCTGTTGCAACAATTTCGTGAGGCCGGCAATGCCGTGCTTATGGGCACCGGCAGTTTTTGGGAAGGTGTCGACGTAAAAGGACCGGCGCTCACGGTGGTAGTGATCGACAAACTGCCGTTTGCCGTGCCGGACGATCCGGTGTTGAAAGCGCGATTGGCCGCGATCGAACAACGCGGCGGCAATCCGTTTTTCGAAGAACAAGTGCCGCAAGCGGCGATTGCGTTGAAGCAGGGCGCAGGCCGACTGATTCGCGACGTAGAAGATTTCGGCGTGGTGTTGCTCGGCGATCGTCGCGTCATCAATAAACCCTATGGACGCATCATTCTCGACAGTCTGCCACCGATGAAGCGCACGGAAGCGCTCGATGAAGTGACGGAGTTTTTGCGTTCGAAGCTTAAAGCGATCGGAATTGTGCCGCCAAGCAACGCTCACCAACAAGTTGAGGTCGCGAATCCGTGACCAATGCGCCGACGATTCTCGCGATCGACACGGCGACCGAACAATGTTCTGTCGCGATTCTTACGCCTGTGCGAAATTACGAGCGCATTGTCTCGACCGCCCGCGGGCACGCCGAACTGATTCTACCGCTGATCGCCGAATTGCTTGACGAAAGCAAATTGGCGCTGTCGCAACTGCATGGTCTCGCTTTCGGTCGCGGACCCGGATCGTTCACCGGCGTGCGCATCGCGGTCGGAGTGATTCAAGGTTTGGCGATGGCCACGAAATTGCCGGTCGTCGGCATATCCAATCTCGCGGCCGTAGCACAAAGAGTGGCGCAGGAACGCTCGCTTGAACGCGGCGAGCGAGTGCTCGTGTGCATGGACGCACGCATGAAGGAAGTGTACTGGGGCGAATACGAAGTACTTGCCACCGGACTCGTTGAGTTGATTGGCGAGGAGCAAGTTGCTGCGCCCGAGTCGGTAAAGATCAATCCCACGGCTATTCGCGTTGTCGCGGGCACAGCGTTGCGCGCGTATCCGCAACTTCGCATTCGCTACGAGAATTTGCCATGCGATGACGCTGCGTTGCCTCGGGCTACGGAAATCGCGCAGCTTGCGCTGCGTGAGTTGCAAGCCGGTCGCGGTGTCGATGCGGCGCACGCACAACCGGTGTATTTGCGCGATCAAGTTGCATGGCCGAAGCCGGCGTGAGAGCCTGTGAAAATATTCCCCGACCCCTGGCATAATTGCGCCATTGACGTTGAACGAACGAAGCAGG
>JAYTQU010000309.1:0-6982 GCA_043746555.1 Pseudomonadota bacterium
CAAACGTCGGTGATAGCCAAGATACAGCTCCTCGAACGCGGGTCGATCGCGCTCGGCCACGAGTGCCAGCAACATGCGTTCGCGCGCGTCGTTGCGTACGCGAGTTGTCGGCGTGGTGTGACCGATTTGTTCCATGAGACTAAAGCAAAAAAGAATGGACCTGTCGTGAGTGGCACTAAGCGGGAAAGAAGTTGCCAAGGGTACGAAGAAATTCCGAGGAACGCATTGCTGTCGATGCACGCACCATAATCTATCCGTCCGCCTCTCATTTTCAAAATCGCCACGAGATGCCGGCCGCCCATCGATTGTCGGCTACGTTGCCAAGGAACAGCGTCTTCGCGTTACTTCCCGTGCCGAAATAGCCAAGATCCACATGCCAGGCGCGCCAGTCGTACCCGACACCGGCGTTCCAATAGAGGTATCCCGTGTCAATCACGCTTTGCAAGTCGTAGTAGCCGATTCCCAGATTTGCGACCAACGCGCCGACAACGGGAAGGGTTGCGGCGCCTTCATAGGAAATAGCCTCTTTACCGGTCACATAGCCACGCGTGGAATAGCGCGATGTGTTCGGCGTCCACGCCATCGTAAAGAACAGTTTGTTCCGAAAGCCGAGTGTACCGATCAATTCGTCGTAGTCGTAGCGGATGATCGGTTTGTTCCAGGGATACCGATAGTCGACGGCGGCGATTTTTGCCGTCCAATCTTGCGATATTGTCCACCGATAGCCGAGATAGACATCTAGTTCAACGGTGCGGCCATCCCAACTATTGCGGTCGACCGTCGATCCCCACAACCCAACCGACCAGCCCAGCGGCGATGCGTAGTGTATGTCTGCCTGCAGCGCCGGACGTCCATCGGTCTGCGAAAGTCCGCGAAATACGTAGTCGCCGGTCGCGCCTATCGATCCGTTTACAGATTTAGCTAATATATCTTGGGCAAAGCTAGGCACGGCAATTCCCAGCAATAAAAGCGCTGTAATTCGCAATAACACCGGCTGAATCCCCCGTTCGTACACCGTTCCATGCGCTCTGAGTGTAGCGCTGAATGACGTAGCAACGCGATTACAGTTTCAGTAGTTTGCGAAGTGTGGCGTCGCGAGCGCTTGCGGACCCGGCAGTGATCGTACAGTGCCCGAGCTTGCGGTTGGGACGCGGTGCTTTGCCGTAGCCGTGATAGTGCACGCCGGGAATTGCCAACACTTGTTCCGGCAACGGCATGGTCCCAATAAAATTGACCATGGCCGAGTGACCGATCGCGCGCGTACTACCAAGCGGCAATCCCAAAATGGCGCGCACGTGATTCTCGAACTGACTCGTCTCGGCGGCTTCGATGGTCCAATGCCCGGAGTTGTGGACGCGCGGCGCCATTTCGTTGGCAATCAATTGTCCGTTCTTAACAAAGAACTCGATAGTCAAAATACCGGCGTAGTCGAAGTGTTTAAATAGACGCTTCATGTAAGTTTCCGCTTGACGTTGTAGCCCCGCGTTGCGATATGGCGCGATCGAGTGACGTAAAATGCCTTGCGAATGCGTGTTCGCGGCAAGCGGATAGAAGCGCGTTTCTCCATGCGTGCTGCGCGCCGCGATGAGCGACACTTCGCGAGTGAATTTCACAAAGGCTTCGTAAATCAGCGGCGCACTACCGAGTGCGCACCAAGCCGCTTCGCTGTCGTTCGGTTCGCGGATCGGGAATTGCCCGCGACCGTCGTAACCCAGGCGGCGCGTTTTTAAGATTCCAGGAATACCAATGGCTTTCGTTGCGCGTTGTAAATCGCTCAAGCTGTCGACGGCGGCAAACTTGGGTGTGGGAATTTTCAGTTGCCGAAATAGTGTTTTCTCGGTGAGTCGATCTTGCGATACGCCCAGCGCAGCGACCGGAGGAAAAAAAAGTTTGCGTTGGGCAATGTCCGCGACCGCCGATACGGGCACGTTTTCGAATTCGAATGTCATCACATCGACATTGTCGGCGAGCTCGGCAAGTTTGACAGGATCGTCGAATGCGCCGGTAATGATGCGACCGACTTGTGCGCCCGGTGCATCGATGCTCGCGTCGAGAAATTCGAACTGGAGTCCGAGCGGATAGCCCGCAAGCGCCAACATGCGACCCAGTTGGCCAGCGCCGATGATGCCGATTTTCATGAGCGGAAAGTGGTTAGGAGTTAGTTGTTAGCCAGAAAATACGGCGGTCTGCTCTGGCTAACGCCCAACGCCTATCCACTAACTCCCTTTGGTTCGATCCGCGGGTCGCCTTGCGCAAGCACTTGGTCCGTCTGCGATTTTCGAAATGCTTCGAGCGCCGTTGCGATCTGCGGATATTTATTACCGAGGATCGATGCGGCAAGCAATGCGGCGTTTGTGGCTCCCGCGTTGCCAATGGCGAGCGTGCCGACCGGAATACCAGCGGGCATCTGCACAATCGACAACAACGAATCGATGCCGTTGAGCGATTTGGACTTCACTGGCACGCCAAGCACCGGTAACGTCGTCTTGGCTGCCGTCATGCCGGGCAAATGCGCCGCGCCGCCTGCGCCGGCGATGATGACTTCGATGCCGCGACCACGCGCTGTGCTGGCATATTCGAACAACAGATCGGGTGTGCGATGCGCCGATACCACTTTAACTTCGTGCGGGACGTTGAGTTTTTCGAGCGTTTTCGCTGCCGATTCAAGCGTCTCCCAATCGGAGGTCGAACCCATAATGATGCCGACGAGGGGCGAAGTGGCCTGTTTGTTGGGCGTTTGCATGACCCGAATTGTAACAGGCGACGTGGGCTCGCGCCGAATCAGGCTTTCGGTCGGCCATCCGCGTTATTCACCCAATGTGAAATAAAAGGTCGCGCCTTTGTTTTGCTCGGAATAGGCCCAGATTTCGCCGCCGTGGCGTTTGATGATGCGATTGACCAACGCCAAGCCGACGCCCGTGCCCTCGAATTCCTCCATCGAGTGCAAGCGACTGAACACGCCGAAAAGACGTTTGTAATGCGCCATATCGAAGCCGACGCCGTTGTCCGCGACATGCCATACCAATTGACCGTCCTGTACGCGCGATCCGACGTCAATGCGGGCGTTGGGGTTCTTGCCGGTGAACTTGATGGCGTTGTCCAATAGATTTAGGAATACTTCGCGTAGCAATGCCGGGTCGGCGCGACACGGAGGTAGCGGCTCTACTCGCACGTCGACAGGATGATCCAGCGGTAGCGGCATGAGTTCTTGCAATACTTCTTCCACGAGCGGCGTTGTGGCGACATCTTTCAATTCGATCGCTTGCTTGCCGAGTCTCGAGAAGGACAATAAATCGTTGATCAACTCGATCATGCGAGAACTCGATGCGCGAATTCGACGCAGATGATTTATGCCTTTTTCGCTGAGGTACGATTCCGCGTCGTCGCCCAGCAGCACTGCGAATGCATCAATCGCTCGTACCGGCGCGCGCAAATCGTGCGACACGGAATACGAAAACGCTTCCAGTTCTTCGTTGGCCTCTTCAAGTTCGGCGGTGCGGCCGATGATATGTCGTTCGAGTTGGTCGCTCTGCGCCTGAAGTTGTTCTTGCGCCAAAGTTATTTGCGTGTGGTCGCGATAAATCCCCGCGACGAATTCCACATCGCCACGTACGTTTGCGATGGGAAACATCGAAGCCGAAATCGCAACTCGTCGACCGTCAGTTACGCTAATGTTTTTCAATTCGCGTGGGTCGTACCAAAACGTAGGAAGCGTCACCGGCTCTCCGGCAAACGCGCGGCAGATGGCGGATGCTATTCCTAACTCTACGGCAATGCTGTCGGTATACAAATTGTAGTCGGGCGGAGGCACACTGGCGAACAGGGTACGCAGCGCGTCGTTCGCCAAAAATACGTGACCGTCGGCTTTCCAGATTGCCAAACCAATTGGCGCGTTGGCGAAGAGGCTTACCAAGAAGCCAATGGGATCGGTCAAGGTACGAAGTTGTTTCTCGATCGAGACAAGCGATGGAATCGTGGTGATGTGCGAAGCACTATTGTGTGGGCAAGTGCGATTGTCGTGAGTGCCGACCAGACTTACTCGATCGATTGCACCCAATGGCCAAAGCCCCGACGGCGACTCTTGCGCTGTCGGCGATTGGGCATCCGCTACGGTCGCGGACACAGGCAATCGGGGCTGATGCATTGCGGCCCTCCTGCGAATGTGATCTTGGACCCGCCTGCAATGCAGCGCTTGCATGGCGAACTCCTGCACACCCTGGTATGTCCCTTCCAATCGATGCGAAGTTGCGTTGCCGCGATGCGCACTGCGTAACTTCGTGTCGACCAAATTATTCTTTCAAGTGCGCCGCACGGGTTGTCTCGGTCAAGCTTGAATATTTCCGCGAACAACCGAAAAACAACCAATTTGGCACTTTTAACAGTGCTTTTTTTGAGTGCACTGCTAATAGATGCTTCTAATTATTCATGCGACGTATTGATTCGGCTACCATCATTGTCAGTCTAATGCGTTGCAAGTTGGGTACTTTTATGTCTTGGAACCTCGATCCGATCATCAAGCAATTTGGGCCGTTTACCCTCGGTTGGTATGGGCTGTTCTTTGCCGGTGGGGTCTTAATCGGATTGCAGTTGATGCAGTGGATCTATCGCCGCGAAGGTCGCAACGTGGCCGAACTCGACCGGCTGCTCTGGTTTGTCTTGGCGGGCACGTTGATCGGTATGCGGCTCGGTCATTGTCTTTTCTACGATCCCGGCTACTACCTCACCCATTGGTGGGAAATTCCGCAGTTCTGGTTGGGCGGTTATGCGAGTCACGGTGGAGCGGTGGGTTTGCTGGTTGCGGTGGCGCTTTATTGTCGCGGGCCTGAACGGCCATCCTACTTTTGGTTGCTCGATCGACTGGCGATTCCCGCAGTACTTACCGGCGCCTTTATTCGAATCGGCAATTTTTTCAACTCGGAAATCGTCGGCAACCCGACGGATAGTGTCTTCGGTGTCGTATTCAAACGAGTCGACGCGCTGTCACGGCATCCCGTGCAGCTTTACGAAGCGGTTTCTTACTTGGCGATCTTCGTCGTACTGATACTTGTGTATCGACACAAACGCGGTCTACGCGATGGCGGCATAACAGGTCTATATTTTATTTTGGTATTCACCGCGCGATTCGTTCTGGAATTCCTTAAGACACCGCAAGCGGCTTACGAAGGAGGATTGACGATTCACGTCGGTCAATACTTGAGTCTGCCGTTTGTGTTGGTGGGCGTCGCACTGTTGCTGCGCGGACGGCGAGCGAAAAATTCGTCCGCGATCGAGTCCAAATAAATTGAGCGAGCGCTACCGTTAAATTGGTATCTCACCTTTCAATACTTTGCCCACTCTGCATAGTGAGGTAGTCCATCCGTTTGCAACCACTCCACGTCGTGCGAAGTCCAGATGTGAGCAACGGGCGTGACGCCGGGATCGTCATCCAGCGTTGCGATTCGAACGATAACTTGCGGTTGCGCCAACCATTCCGCCATCAGATGACTTCCGCACTTCGTACAAAAGCGGCGTAGTTTGCCGGGCGATGATTCGAATGCTCCGAGGCTGGACTCTCCGCGAAGCCAGCGAAAGTGTTCGCGATTCACGCGCGCTGTCGATGCAAATGGCGCGGCGTGCGCTTTGCGACAGGTCTTGCAATGGCAGTGACCGATCGGGCCGGCGAGCTGGTCGACTTCGAAAGCGATTTCTCCGCATAGACAACTGCCTTGCATGTCGGCTCCCAATTGGACTGAGTGATTGATGTGTAGGTGTGTTTGCCGTGCGCTTATATTTGTGGCGCGGGTCTCTCAGTATTCTATCTCGCTCATGAAAACTGCGGTCACATTCTCAAAGCGGAGCATCTTCAACGAAATGTAACCAGATTCTCGCCGCTGCGCATTTGCCCAAGCGAATGCAAGTACGAGTAGTCGTTGAACGACCCCAGCGAGATGCGATCGCGAGTGTGCATGAACCTGGTGATCGAGCAATTAAGCAGCGCTTCGAAGAGCGGGTAGGCGCCGGTCTTCGGCAAACCTACGACCTGTTGCGTGATCGTTGCGATAGCGCCGCCCGATGAAACGACAATGGTATTCGCGCCGCTGCCGGCGTCGCGTGCGATGTCTTTAATGGCGGAATACACGCGAGTGGAAAACTTCGGCCAGGTTTCAAGATGTGGGTAATCCGTCGGCAAGTCCTGCCAATGGGTAAACACGCAGGCTAAAACTTTCTGATAGGAGCGCGAAGATGTTTTAGCTTCTTCGGCGAGTTTTGCGATGTCGGCATCGGATGTTTTGAGAATCGGCACAAGATGTTTGAATTGCGCGGCTGCATCCACTTCGTTTAATCGAGCGTCGATCTTAATCTTGGGAACTATTCCGTCTTTGTTTCGAACTGTTTTTGCGATTCCTTGAGCGGTCTCGACATGACGCCTCGCTGTGCCGGAATAAATCGCCTCGATATTATTGGCGCGACCGACTGCAAATACTCGCCGGTCACATAGGCCTGTTTGTGGCCGGTGAGCGAAAGTCGATCATAGTCGTCGGTGCCGAAAGATGCCTGTGCGTGGCGAATAAGAAAGAGGGTGGACATGATGGATTACCGAGCAATCGAGACGTGGGACACGCGACGCGAGACGCGAGACGCGGGACGGATTCTTTAATTCGACTCGGGTCGCCGATTCAGGCGTCTCGTTAGTTCTATGGCCTAAATAAAGTCTTTCCAGGGCCCGCCGTTCTTAGCGGCGCTGCGAGGTTTGCGAATTCGCACAGCAACGGCCTGGTATCTCGCGGATCGATTATTTCCTCAATGCCGAATTTTTCGGCGGTGCGAAACGGCGAGCGAACGCGATTGAGTCGTTCTTTGATGTCTTCTAAAAGTTGCGCAGGGTTGTCGCTCGCAGCGAGATCTGATTTATACGCGGCTTCGATTCCACCTTCTATGGGTAGCGAGCCCCAATCCGCAGACGGCCACGCATAGCGATAGTGAAAGCGCGCGTGATTCAAAT
>JAYTQU010000310.1:0-7422 GCA_043746555.1 Pseudomonadota bacterium
AGCACAGTAAAACAGCGCCGACTAACGCTCCGCCGACTGCTCACCTCAGGTGTGCACCAACCTAGGAAATCGGGTGTGCACGAAGGAGGAAATTTTGCAGGAGGAAATTATGCGGCATTTGCTGCTCACGAGTCCCGTCACCCTAGAGACTTGGCAATCAGTCCTGCGTGGAACGGATTCAGCCACCATTTTTCAAGACTATGCCCAAACGTTTCAAGGATCTCGCCAGTTCAATATCACAATTGAATTGCAACGGATCATCGATGACTTTGGAATTCAAAGCTTGACGGCCATTTATTCGGTAAGACACGGCATGGTCGAAGGAGTCTGGATAGATCCCCTGCATAACTACATCGCCACTGTCTTCAGTAAGGCCACTGGTGACGACGACGATGTTGTCCTGATCAATTCATTTATGAACCGCTAGATACAAGCGCTCAGCGCGGCAGTGCGGAAGCTAGTTTGCAGTTAGTGCAACTGGTGAAGACCTTCCGGCCGAACGTTGGTGTACCGCTTAAGCATGTTCCAATCTCTGTGCGCTGTTGCGAGTGCGACCTGCTCAATACAAATTCCCGCTTCAAACTCTGATGTCCGTGAACCCGAAAGCGTATCGATAGTTGCGCAACCTTGCGCGTGACAATGAGGCCCCAGTGAGGCCCCAGAAGATTTTTGAAAGGACGCAGAGCGTTGAGAACTCTGCTAACTACAGTTGGTGTGCCCAAGGGCACTAGAAGAGTGAACCTTTCTGGTATGAATTGCATTTAGCAATTCATACCAGAGAGGTTGGTCGGGGTGACAGGATTTGAACCTGCGACCTCTACGTCCCGAACGTAGCGCTCTACCAGACTGAGCTACACCCCGAATTCGATTGCTGCGACTGACCGTGGGAGCGGGTCAGTAGGTGCGAGCGACGGCAAAGTCCGCGAGTTCGCCAAGTGCGCGTCGATAGGTTGAATCGCGAAAAGTGGCCAGATCATCGAGCAGAGCCGCTTTTGCCAGTTCGGCTTCTTGCCGCGCGCGGCGGGCAGTGTACTCAAGCCCTCCCGTGGATTCAATTGCAGCGGTGATGTCGTGCAGATGTTCGAGGCCGCCGTGTTCGATGGCGTTGCGAATCATGGCTTGTTGTTCGGCATTGCCGTGTTTGAGCGCGTGGATTAACGGAAGAGTCGGTTTGCCTTCGGCCAGATCGTCGCCGACGCTCTTGCCGAGTGCGGTTTGGTTGGCGTTGTAGTCGAGCGCGTCATCGACCAATTGAAATGCTATTCCCAAATGTTTGCCATAGCGCAACAGCGAGTCCTGTTGGGCAGGTGAGGCGCTGGCGAGGATACCCGCGAGGCCGCAGCCGGCTTCGAATAGCTTGGCGGTCTTGCGATAAATCACGTCGAAATACCGTTGCTCGGTGGTTTCGGGATCGTTCGCATTCATCAATTGCAGCACTTCGCCTTCGGCGATCTTGTTGGTGGCGCTGGCCATGATGTCCATGATGCGCATTTCGTCGATGTCGACCATCATCTCGAAAGCGCGCGAGTAGAGAAAATCACCGACCAGCACGCTGGCTTCGTTACCCCAAACGGAATTTGCAGTGCCGCGGCCACGGCGCAGGTCGGAATCATCGACCACGTCATCATGTAATAGAGTGGCAGTATGGATGAGTTCGATGATCGCGGCCGCTTCGGTGTGCCGCGTTCCGGTATAGCCGCAGGCGTGCGCCGCCACGACCACTACGAGAGGTCGAAGTCGTTTGCCGCCACCGGCAATGATGTATTCCGCCACCTGATTTACCAGAACAACGTCGCTAGCAAGGCGCGCACGGATGACTCGGTCCACGTCGGCAAGGTCGGTTGCGACCAATTTTTTTATTGTTTCAAGTGTCATTCAATTTGAGTAGCGCGGATCCTGGCTCTACCTAATCCCCTCGTACAAGGCGTGGAATGGTAGCCGAAAGGCCGCAATCGCGGGGCACCGTCGCGGGTCGACGTGCGTTTTCGAGCGCCGGCTTCCGAGTTCGGGCCGAGTTCCGGCAAGTTGTGGCGCGGGTTGGAGATTTTCCGGTCGATGCGCTTGCCCTGCAGGCGTGTAGTCCGTAAACTCCGCGTCCTTTTCGCCGGGACTCCGGCCGCAAGAATTTGAGTTGGAGAGTAATGATGTACGCCGTCATCGTCACGGGTGGAAAGCAGTATCGCGTTAGCGAAGGTTCGGTTCTCAAGATTGAGAAACTCGAAGCCGAAGCGGGCGCAAATGTAGAGTTCGACAAGGTTCTCATGGTCGCCAACGGAGATAAGGTGAGCCTCGGCACGCCGCATCTAGCGGGTGCCAAAGTGACCGGAACGGTCCAAAGCCACGGCAAGAGCGACAAGGTGACGATCGTGAAATTCCGTCGCCGTAAGCATTACTTGCGCCAGGGCACCCATCGCCAACACTACACCGAAATTAAAGTTACCAGCATCGCGGGCGCTTAAGCCTTAAGCCCTCGAATTTTGGAGAGATAGAAATGGCACATAAAAAAGCCGGCGGCAGTACCAAGAACGGCCGCGATTCGGAAAGTAAACGACTGGGCTTGAAGAAGTCCGGCGGTCAAGCTGTGATTGCGGGCAATATCATTGTTCGTCAGCGCGGCACGCAATATCACGCCGGCGACAACGTCGGCATGGGCACCGACCACACACTGTTTGCATTGACCAACGGAACGGTGGCCTTTCGCAAGAAGGGCCTTGCACAAAATACTTTCGTGAGTGTTGTGACGGAGTAAGTCGTCAATGGTCTTCGATCGCGCAAAGCCCTGGCTAAACCGCTGGGGCTTTGTCATTTAGGCACATATGAAATTCGTCGATGAAGCCACCGTCAAAGTCCAAGCCGGCAACGGCGGTCGCGGCTGTTTGAGTTTTCGTCGCGAAAAATTTATTCCGTTCGGCGGCCCCGATGGCGGTGAGGGCGGACTCGGCGGCAGCATCTATTTTGTAGCAGCCGAAGGGATCAACACACTGGCGGATTTTCGCTTCATGCGAACGTTTCGCGCGCCGCATGGGACTGCCGGCGGTGGCAACGATTGCACCGGCGCGGGAGGGGAAGACATTGACGTCCGAGTGCCCGTCGGCACCGTGATTTTCGATGCCGACACCGACGAGCAATTGGGCGATCTCACGCATGCCGGCGATCGAATTCTGGTTGCAAGAGGCGGTAAGGGCGGATGGGGCAATGCGAAATTCAAGTCCAGCACCAACCGCACGCCGCGCAAGGCGATGCCGGGGTTGCCGGGAGAGCAGCGCGATCTCAAGATGGAACTGAAGCTGATCGCCGACGTGGGTCTCCTTGGATTACCGAATGCCGGCAAATCCACCTTAATCAGTGCGGTTTCCGCTGCGCGCCCAAGAATCGCAGATTATCCTTTCACCACGCTGCATCCGAACCTAGGTGTGGTGTCCGTCGGTATGAATCGTAGTTTCGTCATGGCGGATATTCCAGGGCTCATCGAAGGCGCTGCGGAAGGCGCGGGGCTAGGCATTCGATTCCTCAAACATTTGCAGCGCACTGGGTTGCTACTGCATCTGGTCGACATTGCGCCGCTTGATCCCCAAGCCGATCCGGTTGTCGATGCCAAGTCTATCGTGGGTGAGCTAAAGAAATTCAGTCCGGAGCTGGTCGCGAAAGAGCGCTGGCTTGTGTTGAACAAGCTTGATTTGTTGCCCGCCATTGAAGCCGACAAGCGCTGTAGAGAGATTGTGAAGCGCTTGAAATGGACCGGGCCGGTCCATCGTATCTCCGGCCTCGCGCATCAAGGCACGCAGGAGTTATGTCAGGCGGTGATGCGAAGGCTGGAGCAACTCAAGACGAATGTACCCGGAGAGGATGGACAAGTTGCGCCTCCCTTGAAGGCCAAACGTACCCAGAAAAAGACTGTCTCCAAGAAGAAAGCCGGCAAGAAAAAAGCGGGTAAAAAGAAGGCTGCGAAGAAAAAGCCGATCGCACGCAAGAAATAAAAAAACCGGGCAGAGCCCGGCTTTTCGTTGCATCGTCGCAGAATCTAGGTTGATTCGTTATGCCGGTTTACTTCGCCGTCACTAGCGCCTTCACACGCGCATTTAAGCCGCTTTTGTAGCGTGCCGCCGCGTTTCGGTGAATGAGTCCCTTATTGACCATGGAATCGATTACCGGAATCGCGCCCTTCAGGTTAGTTGCTGCTTCATCTTTTTTGCCGGCTTGCACTGCCGTCAGCACGCCCTTCATCGCCGTACGCAGGCTCGAACGGGTCGCCATGTTGTGGGCGCGGCGCTTAACGGTTTGTCGGGCGCGCTTCTCGGCTGATTTGATATTGGCCACTGCTGGAGGCTCCAAAAAATGAGGCGCGAATTCTGCCGATGCGGGCCGGGAAAGGCAAGCGAAATACCGGCTATCGGGACAAACGGCTACAACACCGGCGTTCCGAATCGACTTCGGAATCGATCAAGCGTCAGTGTACCGAACGCGTTCACGCGCCCGGTTTATTTAACGAAGCGTGTGACCGTCCCCTATAATTCCCGGCCTTGGGTTTCGTATTTGAGATTCGCGGAGTTGGCGCCGGGCGATGGAACTTGTGCGGGGTTTACACAATCTGCGGCCCCGACATCGGGGTTGCGTTTTGACGGTGGGCAACTTCGACGGCCTGCACCTGGGGCATCAGGCGATGCTGCAACAACTGCGTGCGCGTGCGAGTGAGCTTGGCGTGCCGACTTGCGTGCTCTCCTTTGAACCCAGTCCGCGCGAGTATCTGGCGAGTATCGGGGTTGCGCAGGTCCCGCCGGGAAGACTGAGTCGCTTCCGCGAAAAGTTTCTCAACCTCGCGGCGTTCGGTGTGGATCGCTTCGTCTGTGCGCGATTTAACGAACAAATCCGCACCATTGCGCCGCGATCGTTTGTCGAAGATATTTTGGTCAAAGCATTGGGTGCGCGTTGGATTGTAGTGGGCAACGATTTTCGTTTTGCACAAGCGCGACAAGGTACGACGGCGCTGCTCAAGGAAATGGGTCCGATGCTCGGATTTGGTGTCGATGAAGTGCCGCCATTTTTGATCGAAGGCGAACGCGTGAGCAGTTCGTTGGTGCGCGACGCGTTGACCGCGGGCGATCTACCGCGCGCGACCAAATTGTTAGGACGTCCGTACCGCATGTCGGGCAAAGTCATTGTGGGTCGACGCATCGGTCGAACTTTGGGGTTTCCCACCGCGAATTTGGCGTTGCACCGTCGCATCATCCCCTTGATGGGCGTATTTGCGATTCGCGTTAGCGGCGGCGGTTTGGTGGACGCTCCGGGTGTCGCAAGTTTGGGCACGCGACCGGTATTTAACGGCATCGAACCGCTGCTGGAAGCCCATGTATTCGACTACCACGGCAACTTGTATGGTAAGACTCTACACGTCGACTTTATTGCACGCCTGCGCGATGAACTTTGGTTTCCGAATGCCGATGAGCTGATCGCGCAAATGAAGCAAGATGCGGAGGAAGCGAAGAAGGCATTAGGTAATTGCTAACAACTTATACTCGACTCAAATGGCCGATTACAAACACACAATTAATCTTCCCGCTACCGACTTTCCGATGAAGGCCGACCTTGCGCGTCGCGAGCCGGAATTCATCAAGCAATGGACGGATCGCGACATCTACGGACAACTGCGCAAACTCGCGAAAGGTCGGCCGACATTTATTCTTCCCGACGGACCGCCGTACGCGAACGGTGCTATTCATTTGGGTCACGCGCTCGATAAGACGATTAAAGACATCGTGATCAAGTCGCGTTCGCTCGATGGTTTCGATGCTCCGTTCATTCCCGGTTGGGATTGTCACGGTTTGCCGATCGAACACCAAATTGAAAAGACTCGTGGCAAGGAAATCAAAACGCTAGAGCCGGCTGCGTTTCGTCGTGCGTGTCGCGAATACGCTCAGAGTCAGATCGACGTGCAGCGTGCCGACTTTATTCGTCTTGGTGTGTTGGCCGATTGGGCCCGGCCCTATGTGACGATGCAGCCGGAATTCGAAGCGGAACAATTGCGTGCCTTCGCGCAAATTCTTCGCAACGGACACGTTTATAAAGGCGCAAAGCCGGTGCATTGGTGCTTGGACTGCCGGTCTGCATTGGCTGAGGCCGAAGTGGAATACGAAGAAAAAACATCACCGGCAATCGATGTGCGATTTATGGCGATTGACGCCGCGGATGTCGCGAAGCGATTTGGTTTGAAATCGAATCTCGCGTCGCCAATCAACTTCGTGATTTGGACCACCACGCCGTGGACGCTGCCCGCTAACCAAGCTGTCGCATTGAATTCCGAATTTCAATATGCATTGATCGATACGGGCAGCGAACATCTTGTGCTCGCCGCCGATCTCGCGAGCGCGGTTCTCAAGCGAGCAGGTATCGACGAAGCAAAGACTATCGCGACAACGAAGGGTGCCGCGCTTGAAGGCCTTAAGCTCGCGCATCCATTTTATGAACGCGTGGTCCCGACGATTCTCGGCGACCATGTCACGGTCGATGCCGGCACGGGCGCCGTGCACACTGCGCCGGGACACGGCCAAGAAGACTTCGCGGTCGGATTGAAATACAAACTCGCCGTCGATAATCCGGTTGGCAGCGATGGTCGCTTCGTCGAAGGCACTTTGCTATTCGCCGGCGAGCGGGTGTGGGATGCCAACAAGCATGTGATCGACGTGTTGCGGGAACGCGGTCGCTTGCTGAAACAGGAAACGTTGAAACACAGTTATCCGCATTGCTGGCGTCACAAATCGCCGGTGATTTTCCGCGCGACGCCGCAGTGGTTTATCGGCATGGATCAAGCGGGCCTGCGCCAAATAGCATTGCACGAGATCGGCAAAGTGAAGTGGGTGCCGAGCTGGGGCGAGAGTCGCATCGGCAACATGGTGGCCGATCGTCCCGATTGGTGCATTTCGCGACAACGCGTATGGGGCGTGCCGTTGGCCCTGTTCACGCATCGCGCCACCGGCGAATTACATCCAAACTCGGCGGAATTATTGGAGCGCGTGGCGGACCGTGTGCAAACGAAAGGTATCGAGGCATGGTTTGAATTGGATGCGAAAGAATTGCTTGGGCCGGAAGCGGTCCACTACGAGAAAGTGAACGACATCATGGACGTGTGGTTCGATTCCGGCGTCATCCATCACTGCTTGGCAAAATTGCGACCGGAAATGACTGCGCCGGCGGATTTGTATTCGGAAGGTTCCGATCAACATCGCGGTTGGTTTCAAAGTTCGTTGCTTACGTCGGCTGCGCTATATAAGCGCGCGCCGTATCGCGCTGTGATCACGCACGGATTCACCGTCGATGACAAAGGTCGCAAGATGTCCAAGTCGTTGGGCAATGTGATCGTGCCGCAAAAGATTATCGGCGCGGCGGGCGCGGATGTTCTTCGCCTTTGGGTGGCCGCGACCGACTACG
>JAYTQU010000311.1:0-4367 GCA_043746555.1 Pseudomonadota bacterium
GTTCGAACCCGGGCAATCGCCATCGCTTGCCGGCTTCTCGCAGTTGCAAGACAAACTCGCTGCGTTGTTTGGCGCCGACAAGCTCGATCTCGCAACGCCGAGCATTTTGCGTAACCCTTATCGTCGAAAGACAATTGTTCCTGACCTGCGAGAGCTGTATGCCGCCTGAATACAAGGACGCTGCGTATCTTTGGGACATGCTTAACGCCGCACGCGAATGCGAGCAGATTGTCGGACGAATTGCCCTCGAACAAATCCAATCGAATCTTTTGGTGATGCGGGCGACAGAGCGCTGCATCGAAATCATCGGAGAAGCCGCTCGCCGTGTGTCTACCGCAACGCGAGAATCGCATAAAGAGATTCCATGGAAGAACATCATTGGCCAGCGCAACATCCTTGCTCATGAATACGGCCAGATTGACTACGAACTGCTGCACAAGACGGCTTCCCAGGACATACCGGCTCTGATCGCTTTGCTCGAAGCGATACTTCCGAACGACTGATTGTCTGGCCTTATTCATGCCGCAACACCTTCGCCGGATTCAGGCGCGCGGCGTGCACGCTCTGCCATGTAACGGCAGTGCCTGCGATCAGCAGAGTGATCGTCAAGCCAAGCAAGAATGGCAGCGGCGAGAATCCGACGCGATGAATGTATTGATTCTGATACGCCTGAATCGCAATGTATGCCAGCGGCCAGGAAAGCATATTGCCGATGATTACCGGCTTGGAAAAATCGCGCAGCAGTAGCGTTGTAACTTGAACAGTTCTTGCGCCAAACGTTTTGCGTACGCCGATCTCGTGTCGGCGGCGATTCGCCATGTGAATCGACATACCAATCAGACCTGATATGGCGATAGCAAGAGCGAGCACAGTTACCCAAGCGATCAACCGGACGTTGGCGTTACGCGTCGCCATATATTCATCTATGCGTTCGTCGAGAAACTTGCCGCGCAACACTTGATTGGGCGCAAGCTTGCTCCACACAGCGTTAATGCTTGACATACCCTCTGTTAGGCGCGATTTATTGAGACGAACAATTACGGATTTCGCGGCTTTTGGATTATAGAAATAGATCGCCGCCGACGCGCCTTTGCCCGAGAACTGCTGAGGTTTGTCCTCGACTACTCCTTTAACGCGCAAGATGGTGTTTAACTTCCGCGCTTCCAATAACTTTGATCCGGGGTAAAAGGCCTTGCCGATAGCATCTTGCGGATTACTCCAACCGAGTTGGCGAGCAGCTGATCGCTCTAAAACGACTCGCAACACTTTTGTATCGTCTGTTCCTCCCGATGGCGCGACGGGGTCCGACGTATCGCCCGCCAAAGAACTTATACCCAACGTTTTAAAGTAGTTCGCGCCGACCGTCAAGCTCACGACCTCAATATCGCGCGCGGATGCTTCGAGCGAACTAGAAACGGTAATAAGTCCGTAGCTTTGATTCCATGGGCTGAATTGCGCGGTGCTGATCGACGCGATGCCCGGCTGCTCCGATAACTCATCGCGCAACACTTCGACGTTAACGCCTGCCGTGTCCAAGTTATTTTCTACAGCCACGATAGGATCTGGCAATGAATTGAGCGCTTCTTGCCGCATCGCTTGGTTCTGTAATCGCATTCCAAACATCGCGATGAGCAACATATTGGCAAGAAAGAACTGAGTGATAACGAGCCAGCGCATCGTGAGACTTTTTCCGCCATGGCGTCTGCTTTGCTGTAATGCCGAAGGAATATTTAGTCGTGAGACCATCAGCAACGGATATACACTGAGGAGCAGGCAAATCGCTGCGACAACCGCTAAGAGAGTCGGCCATAAGTTTGCAGAGTGCCGCCATGCGAATATCATGTCGACGTTAAATGCAATGTTCAGCGGATGATTGAGAATAGCCAGGAATGCAAGTGCTGTCGCAAGTGCAATAACGATAACGGTCGCAGTTTCAATTAGCAATTGCTTCGCAAGTTCCGCAGTGCTTGCGCCGATCGCGCGCCGCACGCCGAGATCTTTGCGATGCGATACCAATACGGCGGCCGCGAGGTTAGCGTAGTTCAAGCAGGACGCTATCAATACGATTCCCGCAATGATGAAAAGGAAAGCCGACCAAGATAATCCTGTACCCTCGATCCAATACTCGAGTGATAAAGCTCGCATTTGCGAGATCGGATGCATATTGAATTGACGCGCAGAGTTCTTGTGCTCCTCATTCATCAACGCAAGCCACCGAGAAACTGTATCGACGTTGATCGAATTATCTTTGGGCAGACATATGTATGTTGTAAGCACAAGTGCGCCATTGGTCCAGCTATGCAATGATTTTTCGATACCCTCGCTAGTGCTCGTACGCGCCATGACCGTCCGTAATAGGTCCATGGAGATCAACATCTCAAAACGCTTCTGCACGGATGACTTTGATGAATCCAGCGATCCAATATGCGAGGGTTGTGGCGGTGCGCTCATAACACCCGTGATGGTCACTGGCTCTTGCCCATCTAAGAGCATTTGACGGCCGATCACATCATGGCGTCCGAATATTCGCAGCGCGGCTTTCTCGCTAATCACCGCGCTTCGCGGCTGCGCTAATGCCGAACTTGAATCACCGAACAGAAATGGGATTGGGAATATCTTAAGGAACTCCGCATCGGCGTAGCTAGTTTGCAGATCGTACGGTTCTCCAGCGACAGTGAAAGAATCTAATTCTTCGTTGCTCAGTCGCGCTACCGCATCAAGCCGTGGAAATGTTGCTTTAAGGTGTTCCGCCAGCACCCACGGAACACCTAGCCCTTCGAATGCGGAACCTGCAGACGTCAATGTGTATTTTGACGTGAGAAAGTACGTGCGATCCGCGCCAGGATAATGCTGATCGTCCAGTTGGTAGTACTTCACCGCACTTAGCGCACCGATGAAACACATCAAACCTAGCGTAAGACCAACGACATTGACGGTCGTCGTTAACCAATGGCGCCGAAAACTTCGCAGCGCTGTGAGCAGATAGTGTTTGAACATGACAGTAACCTTGGAAGTCGTTAGGGGTTAGCCGTTAGTGGATAGCCAGCGATACTCAAGCATCGGAACTCGGTCGTAACGAATCGCCAATCCACAGTCTCCAGACCCATCTCTCGCAAGTCACAGGTGCTTGGCGTACGATGCCCGCGTCGACGGATCAGAAAGGAGGATTGCTTATGTCTACCGCACGTCATGTTCGTTTGCTCCAAGAAGGCGGTCGTCAGACCGTCGAGATTCCGGCTGACTTGAAATTGCCGGGTGACGAGGCTGTGATTCGCAAGGAAGGCGATAAGCTGGTGTTGGAGCCAGTGCGTAAGCCATCTTTGCTTGCACTGCTGGCGAGTTGGGAGCCAATGCCGTACGACTGGCCGGAAATTGAAGACCTCCCGGCGGAACCGGTTGACCTAGATCCGCCGCGTGGCAACCGTACAAACGAAACAAAATAGCTATGCCGCGTTTCCTGCTCGATACCAACATCGTGTCGCACGCGATATACGAGCCGAACGGCGTTGTGACCAAAAGAATTGCCGACGTCGGCGAGGTGAACGTTTGCACCAGCATCATTGTCGTTTGCGAATTGCGTTTCGGCATTCTTAAACGCCAAGCAGCCTTACTGGCCAGGAAGATTGAGCTGTTTCTGGCAGGTATTGAGATTTGTTCTATGGAGAGAGGCGTAGACCAAAAGCATGCGGAGCTGCGTACTGCCCTTGAGTTGGCAGGGACACCAATCAGCGCCAACGACATGTTGATAGCCGCACACGCACTCGCTTTAGATTGCATTCTTGTTACCGCGAACGAACGCGAGTTCCGACGTGTCCCCAATCTAGTCGTTGAGAATTGGTTAGACTGATGAGCAAACTTGATTCCGAAGAGAAGAAACTCCTTGCGGCATTTGAAAACGGTAAGCTGAAGCCGATCAAAAATCGCGCTCGTGAAATGGTGCGGCATCGCAAAGCGGCGGAGGCGACTTTTGCAAAAGATAGCCGCATCGACATCCGTATCTCGTCGAAGGACTTGCGGGCGCTTCAAAAGCGCGCGTTGGCTGCAGGCATGATGTATCAATCGCTGGTGTCGAGCGTGCTGCACAAGTTTGTCGAAGGACAGACGGTCGAAGCATCGGGCGTTAAGCGCGCTCAGCGTCCACGCTAAGTTGTATGAATTCCGTTCTTCAAGTCCCCGAACCGCAGTTGTCTGTGCTTTGTCGCGAGTACCGCGTGCGTCGTTTGTCTCTCTTTGGGTCGGCGGCGCGTGACGCGACGACTCCAGCAAGTGATATTGATTTACTCGTTGAGTTCGAACCCGGGCAATCGCCATCGCTTGCCGGCTTCTCGCAGTTGCAAGACAAACTCGCTGCGTTGTTTGGCGCCGAC
>JAYTQU010000312.1:0-5342 GCA_043746555.1 Pseudomonadota bacterium
GCCCACCAGAATCACGTCGGGGTCTTCTCGCAAACCGGAATGCAACGACTCCGCAAAAGAATTTGTGTGCGCGCCCACTTCTCGTTGGCTGATGAGGCAGCCTTTGCGTTGGTGCACGAATTCGATCGGGTCCTCGATTGTGAGAATGTGGCCTTTGGTGCGGGCGTTGATGTCATCGATCATCGCGGCCAACGTCGTCGATTTCCCCGAGCCGGTTTTGCCCGTGACTAAAATTAAACCGCTGTTAGCACGACAGAGATTGCGAACCGCATCCGGCATGTTGAGTTCGTCGAGCGTCAATGCTTTCGAAGGGATGGCGCGCATCACCGAACCTAAGCCATTTAGCTGACGCAGCACGTTGACGCGAAAGCGCGAAACGCCGGGAATAATGTAGGCGAAATCGCAACTGTGCTTTTCCTCAAGTCGCTGTTGCGCGGCTCGCGGCATCATTTCCAGCAGCACTTCTTTGACGAAGTCGGCTGTCAACACTTCCGGTCGCAGTGGCTGAAGTTCGCCGTGCTGTCGAATGCGCGGGGGATCGCCCGCGATAAAGTGCAGATCGGAACCATTGCGGGCGATGATTTCTTTTAGAAACTCGTCGATGCGTTTGACCGAGGTCACGGGCGGAACGAAAACGGAACCGGTGGAGGACGTCGATGCGACCGGCGCGTCGGGCGTCGCCGCGTCGACTTGACGAGTGTTGACTTGATGGGCGCTCACGGGTTCGGTGCTCATATAATTTACACCTTAGCCAGGCGCCAATTCGAACTTCGGCAACACCGACGTATCGGTAACGAAGCGCGAGAAGGATTTCTTATCCTGAGCATATACATACGCATCGTCCGGATCGACTTCCTTGGCTTGCACCGCTGCCATCAGCGACTGATCGAGAATCTGCATTCCCAAATCCTTGCCGGTGAGCAGTTGCGATGGAATCTGATGCGTCTGATCGGTCATGATGAGTTTGCCGATCGCTTTGGTTAGCACCATGATTTCCAAGATCGCTTTGCGTCCGCGTTGATCGGCGGTCTTCACCAACACCTGCGTAATCACGGCGAGCAAACTGTTCGCCAAGAAGCTTTTTGTTTGTTCGCGCTCGTCGGCGGGCAAAGCGTCCACTAAACGGTCAATCGTTTTTACCGCACCAGTGGTGTGTAATGTGCCGAGCACTAAGTGACCGGTTTCGGCGGCGGTCATGGCCCAGCGAATCGTGTCGGCGTCGCGCATTTCGCCGACCAGAATCACATCCGGATCTTCGCGCAATGACGCTCGCACACCTTCGGCGAAACTGACCAGGTGCGTGTTCAATTCACGCTGGATCACCTGGCTCTGCTTGCTCTTGTGCACGAACTCGATCGGGTCCTCAAGACTAATGATATTAAGTTTGCGAGTTTGATTGAGGTAATCGATCATCGCCGCGAGCGTAGTCGATTTGCCGGTGCCGGTTGAACCCGTTACGAGAATCATGCCCTGGTGGTTGTCGCAGAGCTTTTTCACGATCGGCGGCAGGTTCAAGCGATCGATAGACGGCACTTCGGTGGGAATCGCCCGAAAAGTTGCACCCGGCCCCGTCTCTTTGCGAAACACATTGACGCGAAAGCGTCCGCCATGTTGCGACACATAAGAAAAATCGAGATCGTGGCCTCGTCGGAGATGATCCTGTTGAGCGCGTGAGGTGATTTCGGCGATATAGCCTTCAAGTTCGGTGGGCGATAGTTCGCGAAACTTCACCGGCACCAAGTCGCCAAACATGCGCAGCATAGGCGGCACGCCGACGGCAAAATGGATGTCCGAACAACCTTGGTCGGTACCGAGTTTTAGAAATGCGTCAATTCTGGCCATTCGCAACTATCGGTCTATTTGCGGACCCGATGCTGTGGATTACGTCAACATTCCGGTTGACAGCCGGCTGCCAGACAACCTTGCGACTCGTGTCGAAGGACTAGCATTGAAAAATCGGGCCCGATTCTGTTAAATCAGGACCGAAGTGAATCAGAGGTGCTTTTCGAGCGCAAGTCGCATTTCATCCATGCCTTGAAAGCGCTTCCCTTTGTCGACCGACATGGCCTTCATGACGATATCGGATAACTCGGGAGGCAGTTGGCGGTTAACGTCAATTGCCGGCTTGCACTTGCCTTGAACGTGCTGATACATCACCGACATATGATCGCCGCGGCTGTAGGGCGGAATGCCGGTGACCATTTCGTAGAGAATGACGCCTAGGCTGTAGATATCGGCGCGCTCATCGACTTTTTTGCCGAGAATTTGTTCGGGCGCCATGTATTTCGGGCTGCCGATCACATAGCCGGTTTTGGTGAGCTGCGTGTCGCCTTCTTTGTGGGCGGCCGCGACGCCGAAGTCGACAATCTTCAGCAAACTGTCATCGTTGATCAAGATGTTCGCGGGCTTGAGGTCGCGATGGACGATGCCAACCTGATGCGCAACCGCCATGCCGGTCGCGATGTCGATGCCGTATTGGACAGCACGCTTGAGATCCAGGGGCTTCTCACCGATGACTTCGCTGCCCAGCGTGTGCGACGGCAGGAATGCCTCCATGGAGATGGCGTAGTTGCCGCCCATGGATAGAAAGTCGTAAATGCGGATGACGTTTTTGTGAGTGATTTTGCGGGAGTAACGTAGTTCGTGAACGAACCGCTTCATCATCTCTTCGTCCTGCGAGACGTTCGAATTCAAGAATTTTAAGATGAGACGTTCCTCGACCACCGTGTCTTCCACCAGCACCACGGTACCGAAGGCGCCTTTACCGATCTTCTCAATGTATTTGTAGCGACCTTCGATCATGTCGCCCGCCTTGAGCGTGGCCACGTCGAGCTTCGCCGCTTCTTCGGTCTTCTTGACGATTTCGCTGATGTCAGCGCGTTCTACTAACAGTGTTTTCGATTGTTCTATGGCGCTCGGTCGGGTTCTTGGCGTTTGTCCAGCGGCAAGCGCCGCGTGCGTTGCCTGTGCGGCGGCTTGCGCTTGGGCTGCGACAGCGGTACTCGAGAAGCGCATGTCGATATCTTCCATGGCGCGTAACGCAGCCTGCGACACCGTGAGATCGCTCGACGCCTGACTGACAGACTGAATATAGGCGCGCACGTTGTCGGCGTGCCGGTCGTCTGCTAAGCGCGCAAGCGCCCCCATAGCTTCGACCTTGATTTCTTTCTCGGGTCGATCAAGCAGGGCGAGCAAGGAATCGATGACCTTAACGTCACCGAGTTTTCCAAGCGCACGGGCGACGCTCGGCAGTGCGCGCGCGTTGGGATTGGTCACCATTTGCAGTAGCGCGGGAATCGCTTTTTTGCTGCCAATTTCCGCGAGCGCATCCACGGCGCGTTCGCTCACCCACCAGTCCTGGTCGTTGGTCGCCGCAATAAGCTGGTCGACAGCGCGTTCGTCCTTGGTTTGATTGAGGATCTCGATCGCCACGCGCCGGATCTCTTCGTCCTCATCACGGATCAGCGCCAAGACGGCATCCACAACACGCGGTCCGCCGATTTTGCCAAGCGCATCGCCGGCCCGACTGCGTACCCACCAATCGGCGTCTTTTATGGCCGTGAGCAAATACTTTACGTCTTTGGATGTGCCCAATTCGTTCAGAACTTCAACCGCGTTGCGACGCGCATATTCGTTTTCGTCTTTCAGTACATCGAGAAGGTATTTCATCGTGTCTGGATCGCGCGCGCGAATGACCACATCGACGGCCTTGCTCTGAATTTCCATGTCGGTATCGCGCATCATCTCGCATACCGGGCCGATATCGATCTTGCCATCCATTTTTGCGAGTGCGGCAAGCGCCGCCTTGCGCACCAGTTTGTTCGGATCTTTGAGCTGAGTTTGAATTGCTTGCGACACGTCCGGACGGTTGAAGCGCGACAGGATGTTGATGATGTGCATGCGCGCCATCGAGTCCTTACCCTGCACGCGAGCGATCAAATCGGGAATCGTCGACTCGTCCGCGACTTCGCCGATGATCCTAAACATGGCAGCCTTTTCGTTGGCTTCCAATGTGTAGGCATGGTTGATTATTTCGCGCGCGGGAATGCGGGTCTTGTGCGCGCCGATGAGCTCCAAGACGACGGACTTCGGCGCATCCGGCTGACTCAGCAAGTCGAACAAAAGCATCGGATTGTAGTTGCGGCTCGAGGTGAGCGCCCACTGAATGGCTTGAGCGCCGCGCGGGTTGTCGCTATTCAAAGAAGCGGCAAAATCGAGAAATGTTTTGTTGTCGACAAATTGCGTAAGAATTTCCACGTAAGCGACCGTCTCTTTCTTATCGGCCGTCGCCAGCGCATCCAAAATTTTGGGAATCGCGCCCGTGCCCAGCTTGGCCAGCTTGTCGAGGGCCTTTTTTGCGTTGGCGTTGGTCGGATCGCCGATGCCCCTGATTTCTTCAATCAGGCGCTCGGCGCGCAGGTCAGCGAAAAAGCTCATCTAGTCGTTCCGCAATGTTTCCTTAGGGCCATTTTTTCCGTTGGGTCCTGGGATTTTCCGTAGGCCTGTCGAGGCTGGAAGTCCGTCGGCGCGCGTCGTTCGGGCGATCTTGTTCCACATCGGCTGTTCAGTTCGAATGATGCATTATGCCATGTCGAGAACGGGAGCTCGATCTCCTTGCAAGTGATCGTCATCATTCGAGTATCTATTGCTCGCGCCCGAACGTCCAGGGTTGGCAAGGCGTGTTTCAGCTACAATTCTAGGCCGTGTGACGGCCATCGAAACGATTCCGTACACCGTTTCCAGCTCACAGAAAGATTTCAAGCAAATCCCTCTACCAATGTCCTCCGTTCGCGAACAAGCCATTAGTGCCCTGCTCAAGCGTCATACTGACGCGATTCTAGGCTCCGATCTATGGGGCAATCTATGGTCCAGAGGCCCACTTGACTCGACGGACGTCAAAGTGGATGGGGACAACGTAAAGGTCGCGATCCGCCTGGGATTTCCGGCCGCGAAATACCGCAAAGTGGTGTCCGATGCGCTCATCTCGCAGCTGCGAACATTGTCGTGGGTACGAGATGCGCGTGTTGAAGTCGACTGGAGCGTTGCCGCACCCCGCATGCAGCGTGGCCAGACGCCGGTGAAGCAGGTCAAAAACATTATTGCCGTCGCTTCTGGAAAAGGGGGCGTGGGCAAATCTACGACGGCGGTAAATCTCGCACTCGCCTTGGCGTATGACGGTGCATCCGTGGGACTTTTAGACGCCGACATCTACGGTCCGAGCCAGCCGCGAATGCTGGGCTTAAGTGGCGAGCGCCCAACCACATTGGATGGCAAGATGCTCCAGCCGCCCGTGGCCTATGGCTTGAAGCTGATGTCGATTGGACTTCTGATCGATGAAGAGC
>JAYTQU010000313.1:0-9466 GCA_043746555.1 Pseudomonadota bacterium
AACAAATTCAGGAACGCGATCGACGACTCGAAGGACATCGTCGCTACTTAGAACGCCAAGTCGCCGAGCGCACCGCGCATCTGGAGCAAGCGCTTGAAGATGCTCGACAAGCGAGCCGGACCAAAAGCGAATTTCTCGCGCGCATGAGCCACGAGATACGGACTCCCATGAACGGCGTGCTCGGCATGACCGAACTATTGCGCAACAGCGCGCTCGATGTGCGACAACGTCGTCTGGTCGACACGGTATATCGTTCCGGCGATTCGTTATTGCAAATCATCAACGACATTCTCGATTTCTCGAAGGTTGAAGCGGGACGCATGGAATTGGCGCGCGTCGACTTCGCAATTCGCGATGCCGTGGAAGAAAGCTGCGAACTGTTGAGCGAGCGAGCCGACACCAAACAACTCGAATTAATATGCGCAATCGATGACGACGTACCCGCGTGGTGTCACGGCGACCCATTGCGGATCAAGCAGGTGTTGATCAATCTCATCGGCAACGCCATCAAATTCACCGAGACCGGCGAGGTGGTTGTCAGAGTGAGGGCGACTCCCGATTCTGGGCGCTTGCGCTTCGAAGTCAGCGACTCCGGTCCCGGTATTGCGCCGGAAGATCGCGCTCGGGTATTCGACGCGTTTACTCAAGCGGATTCTTTTGCGACGCGCGCGCACGGCGGTACAGGGCTAGGTCTCGCCATCGCGCGGCAATTGGTCACGTTAATGGAAGGCTCGATCGAAGTAGCCGATCGCGCGCCGCACGGCGCAACGTTTTGGTTTGAAATTCCCTGCCCAGCGGTGGGCGTACCGCTGCTCGTGCGTGTCCCGAAGATGTCGTTGGTCAACGTTCGCGCGCTCGTAGTCGACGACAACGCGATCAATCGCGAAATTCTCAGCCAGTACTTAAGTGGTTGGGGCGTCGATGTCGCAGTCGCTTGCGACGGCGAGCAAGCGCTCGCGATGCTTAGCGATGTGGCCGAACGCAACGAGCCTTTTAATCTCGTCGTGCTCGATCACCGCATGCCGCGACTCGACGGACTCGGTTGCCTTCGTCGATTGCGCGCGCAAGACAATATAGCCAAGACTCGTGTCATTTTATTGAGTTCGATGGACCTGGCGCTTCGCAATCCCGATCTCGATGCGCTGAAAATCGACGAATCGCTCACAAAACCGGTGCGTCAGTCGCGACTCTACGCGGCGCTTGCGCGAGTGATGGGTCACGACGAACACCTGCGGACAACCCAATTGACCTCGTTGCGCACGCATCCGCAATCGCCCGATCGCGCCGCCGGTCTCGATGGTCTGCGTGTATTGCTGGTCGAAGACAACGATGTCAATCGCGAAGTGGCGCTCGGCATGTTGGCGAGCTTCGGCTGCGAGACACGCGTCGCGGTGAACGGCGCACAAGCCGTCGAAATGATTCAGCGCGACGGCTTCGACATCGTCTTGATGGACTGCCACATGCCGGTGCTCGATGGTTACGCGGCGACCACGGCGATTCGCGCGTTGGAAACAAAACTCCGTCGTGCACGAACGCCGATCATTGCACTCACCGCCAATGCCGTCGAAGGCGGTCGGGAACGCTGTCTTGCATCTGGAATGGACGATTTCTTGAGCAAGCCATTCACATCGGCGCGACTGCGTTCGATATTAACTTTATCGACTCAACCCGCGACGCAAGACTCGTCAAGGACTGCGCTTTTAGCCGCCGCGCCATCGAACGCAAAACCTTCGAGTGACGGACTCGACGCCACACTCGACACGCAAGCGATCGAAGGAATCAGAGCACTGCGTTCACCCGATCTCGTGCAACGCATCGTCGCGCTATACGAGAATCGCGCGCCAACTTTGATTCAAGACGGACAGCAAGCCGTGTTGAATCAAGATGTGCAGCGCCTTGCGAGGGCTGTTCACGAATTGAAATCGTCGAGCGCCAACTTAGGCGGCGAACGCCTCGCGCGCGCCTGCAAGGAATGCGAATTCGCCGCGCGCAAAAATGATTTCGTTACTGCCAAACAAGCATGGACCAAGGTCCGCGCCGAATACGATCGCTTCTTGGACGCGCTCAAGTCACTGCAGTTCGCGGCGACTGGAACCTAACTTATGACTCGCGTCACGCCACTGGTGCTGATTGCCGATGACGATCCCGGCGCACGACTTTTGCAAAGTACCGCATTGGAAGGCGGTGGCTTTCAGGTAATTGCGGTTGCGGATGGATCGCAAGCGGTCGAAGCGTACGAACAACTCAAGCCGGATTGTCTAGTGATCGATGTGGTTATGCCTGGACTCAACGGTTTTGAAGTGTGCCGCGAAGTTCGAGCTCGCCTCGGCGGCGCGCACACGCCTATTCTTATTCTCACCAGTCGCGACGATTTGGAATCGGTTAGCGCCGCCTACGATGCCGGCGCGACCGACTTTGCGCAAAAAGGATTGAGCCCGCTATTGTTGGTCGAGCGCGTGCGCTTCATGTTGCGCGCCAAACAATTGCAAGATGAATTGATCACCAGCGAAGCGCGGCTCGCGCAAGCGCAAACCGTGGCGCGAATCGGTCACTGGGAGTTCGATAGTGACGGACGCACTGTATCGATTTCGCCGGTGGCGCTCGATATTATGGGTGTCACGCGCGACGACGTCCGCACAATTAAAGCTTTTCGCCATATCGTTCATCCCGACGATTTGCCGCGTGTCCGCCAGCATCGTCTTACCGCCAAAGAAAATCGCACGCGCGTCAGCATCGATTTTCGGGTTGCGACACGCGATGCCTCCGAGCGCATCGTACATATGGAAGGCCAAACCGTTCATTACGAACCTGGAAAAGAAGACCACGCGCGCGTCGTCACCATTCAAGACATCACGCAATTGCGACGCGCCGAGGATCACGCTCGCGTACTCGCCCATTTCGATCCGCTAACCGGACTACCGAATCGCGCGTTCCTGCAAGAACAGTTGAATCTCAAGCTGCGCAACGATCGACGCGGCGGCGCGCAAGTAATGTTGGCCATCATCGACATCGAACAATTCAATCGTATCAATCAGTCCTACGGACCCGATGCCGGCGACGCATTGTTGATTGCCGTCGGCCAGCGATTAAAGGACGCCGTGGCGCTCGACGAACCGCGCTCGCAATGGAATTCGCCGTTGACGCCGACCATCGTCGCACGCAGCGGCGGAGACGAGTTTGTGATCGCGACCACATTGCGTCATGAGTCGGGTCACGTGGCCGACGCGCTGCAATCGCTGGCCGATGTGTTGCGCGCGCCATTTACGATCGCGGCACAGGAAATTACGATCGGCGCGACGCTTGGCGCCGCCGTCTTTCCCAACGACGCTACCGATTCGGAAGCGCTGCTGAGAATGGCGGATGCGGCGCTCCATCAAGCAAAGGAACACTCGCGCGGCGGTTATCAGTTTTACAGCGCCGACATGCAGGCGCATGCCGCCAGACGTCTGTCTCTCGAATCGGAATTACGTCGCGCCATCGACCGCGATCAACTGCAATTGCATTTTCAACCGCGACTCGACGCGCGCTCGCTCGAACCCGTCGGCGTGGAAGCACTGCTACGTTGGCATCATCCCGATATCGGTTCGGTCAGTCCGTCTGAGTTCATTCCCGTCGCGGAAAACTTAGGGCTAATTCTCGAACTCGGCGAATGGGTGCTGGATCAGGCGTGCCGACATGCCGCCGCATTTTTGAACGCCGGTTCACGACTGCGAGTGGCGGTAAACGTGTCGGCTGTGCAATTGCAACGCGCCGCGATAGCCGATCAACTGGGCGCGGCATTGCGTCGCTACAATCTCGATCCCAGTCTACTCGAAGTCGAAGTGACCGAAGGCGTCTTGATCGATCGGCCGGAACTGGCGCGACGTGCGCTCGAAGCAATTAAGGCGCAACACATCCGGATCGCGCTCGACGACTTCGGGACCGGCTATTCGTCGCTCAACTATTTGCGCACGTTGCCGATCGATTATTTGAAAATCGACCGTTCGTTCGTTGCCGATCTAGAAAACACCGACAGCGCGGCGATTGTATCGACGATTCTAACGCTGGCGCGCGGTCTGCATCTCAGCACGATCGCGGAAGGCGTCGAAACCGAAGCGCAGCGCAAGTTACTCACTCGATCCGGCTGCAACGAATTGCAGGGCTTTTTGTTTGCGCCTGCGCTGAGCGCGGAGGAGCTGACCCTGTGGTTGGCCGAACAGGCAAAGCTCGCTCGGCCAGCGGTTACGCGAAAAGCGACACTATCCTGATCGCGACTTCACGCGACTAATAAATATTTCAGCTTCAGGTAGCAAAGACTGTCGGCAACTGCGCACGCTTGCCGTCGCGCGCCCGGACCAACATAATGGCTCGGCGTCCTTCTTTCCAACCTTCTTCGAGGAGTCGCTATGGTTCGCTTAGTTGCAATGTTGTCTTTGGGGCTGCTTACCTCTTCGGTCGCACTCGCCGCGGATAACGGCGTGTACTTGGGCGCTGCGATTTCTCAAGCGAAGGTCGATGTTAATCTCAACGGCGGCTTTTCCATCAACGACTCGAACACCAAATTCAAGATTATCGCGGGAGTGCGTCCGCTCGATTGGTTTGCCGTGGAAATGAATTACGTCGATTTCGGCGCTACCGACAAAACGATTGCCGGCGTGCCGGGCGAATTTAAATTGAAAGGCGTGGACGCCTTCGCCGTCGGGCTGTTCGAAGTCGCTCTGGTCGATCTTTACGGGAAAGTCGGCGTAATCCGCTGGGATCAATCGGCCAGCCTGTCCAACATCAGTATCCCTTCGCTCAATGATTCCGGCTTCGATCCTGCCTATGGTGCCGGCGTGCAAGTGCACTTCGGCAGTTTGAGCGCACGCGCGGAATACGAACAGTTCGACACCGGCTCCGCCAAAGCGAAATTGATTTCTGTTGGACTGACCTGGACATTCCTCTGATATAGAGTGAGCAAAATCAACAGTTCCGTCCCGAACATCATCACTATCGCGCAAGCGCTACGTTCCCACGGCTTTGCATTCGCCGCTGCCGCGCAAACTCGGGAATTGTGTTCGCAGTCGGCGCTCGTCGAGTGGACCGCGTTTGCGGCAAGTTGGAACGAGTTGAGTGTCGACGCCTATATGGCAGACGGCGGACGTTATCGACGCCGAAGCTTCGTCGCATTCGAAGTCTCAGCGCAACACATTGCCCGCAAGCCGCATCAACCGCATTATCAAAGTCGCGACTACAACCCACTTAACGGCGGTATCGAGCGCTGGTTCGATCCTACTGCGGAAATTATCGCGGCGAATCCAATGCTGCTCTCATGTTTGCATTTGTGCCGCGCACTCTTCGACTCATTGACGAATCCTAAGCCGCCTGCATGGCATGTCGAAGTTCACCAGTTTCGTATCGAAGCTCGCAAAGGCGAAGCGGCGCTGCCAACCCCCGAGGGATTGCATCGCGACGGTGTCGATTGGGTATTGGTGTTGTTAATCGCCCGCAACAATGTTGCCGAAGGCGTCACCACGATTTACGACTTGAACAAACAACCGCTCGGGAGCTTTACACTCACAGAACCACTCGACGCCGCGTTCGTTGATGACAGTCGTGTGTATCACGGCGTCACCGCTGTCAAACCGATCGACCCCAATGAACCCGCGTATCGCGATGTTTTAGTGATGACGTTTCGAAGGCCGTAAGTTGTCTCGACTGTGGCGGCCGCCCGCCTCAACTCATAATGTACGACTCAAGCTGCAAAATGGTGTCGCGCTGCTCGGAGATCACTTCCCTCACCAAGTCGCCGATCGATAAAATTCCAATCACGCGCTTTTCGACTACCACAGGCAAGTGACGACAGCGCTTTTGCGTCATGATCTCCATGCATTCGTCCACCATCTGCGCGGGTGTCACGCAGAGCACTCGGTGCGTCATGATGTCGCGCACGGAAATTTCCTTCGACGACTTGCCGAGCAAGATGACCTTCCGCGCATAGTCGCGCTCGGTAAAAATGCCGACAAGTTTTTCTCCCTCCAACACCACCACCGCGCCGATATCTTTTTGCGCCATCAACTGCAACGCCTCGTAGACGCTGGCGTCGGGCGCAATTGAAACCACACCCGGCGCTTTTGCCGTCAATAACTGCTCAGCTGTTTTCATCGTTAGGCGCTCCTATTGAGGACGATGCAATAGTGTCGCTCTAATCGATACAAATGAATACCCGCATGAACGTAAGACAATCCCCGAGCGTTCCGGATATTTTCCAGTCCGACGATTGCTCGTCACTTTACGACAATCGTCACCTTCTTCGACACTACAGGCGGCGTTTGTGGAACGTGTACGTAGTCGCCGAATAGGAGCTGCAATGTGTGTTTGCCCGGCGGCAGCGTGAGCGTGACCTCGGTTTGACCCTTACCGAAATGCATAATCTTATTTTCCACGGCAGGTGGAATCGGTTGACTCATATCCTTGGGTAGATCGGTGTCGATAAACAGATGGTGATGTCCGGTTCCCTCGATCTTCGTGCCTGCCGGTGCGATGCCCATGGTCTTTAGTCCGAAACGAATTGTTACGGGATTACTTGCCTTCGCGCCATTCTTGGGCGAGATAATGTAGACCTCCGCGCCGGGCGGCGATGGACTGCGCTCTTGCGCCCACGCCGCCAGCGAAAACAGCGCCGTCATTGCAATCAAGATAAACTTTTTCATAGTCGATCCTCCCGTAATCCGAAACACTTTCGCTATAACTTTTTCAATCGCTCCGCCGCTTGCTCCAACGTGTTTTCATTCTTGGCAAAACAAAAACGCAGGTACCGCAACTTCGGCGGCTCGGCGTAAAACGGCGACAAGGGAATCGCCGCGACACCGGCTTCTCTAATCAATGTCTCGGCGAAGTCTACATCCGATTGCTGCGAGATGGCGCTGTAGTCGAGTAATTGAAAATACGTCCCGGCTGTCGGCAGATATTTGAACCGCGACCCGGCTAGGCGCGCCAAGAAAAAGTCGCGCTTGTTTTGGTAGAACTGTGCCAGGCCGTCGTTGTGCTCTGGCGCTTCCTGCAAAAACTCCGCGATAGCGTGTTGCATAGGCGCGGCAATGGAAAACGTATTGAATTGATGTACGCGGCGAATCTCGCGCGTGATCTCAATCGGCGCGATGGTGTATCCCACACGCCAACCGGTTGCATGCAGCGTCTTGCCGAACGAAAAAACACTCACGCCACGTTCGGCCAATTCCGGATGAGCGCACAAGCTAAAGTGACGTCGACCGTCGAACACCATGTGTTCGTACACTTCATCGGATAGCACCAATATCGACGTACTACGCACGACCTTTGCCAATGCCTCCACATCCTCACTCGTCAACACGCCAGTCGCAGGATTGTGCGGACTGTTGATGACGATCATTCGTGTGCGACTCGAAACAGAATCGCGTACTCGTTGCCAATCGATCGCGAAGTCCGGCGGCATCAGGGGAATGTGAATCGGTTTACCGCCCGCCAACAAAATGGCCGGCGCGTACGAATCGTACGAGGGATCGAACACAATGACTTCGTCGCCGGGATGCACGAGCGCTTGAATTGTCGAAAATATTCCTTCCGTCGCACCGAGTGTGATCGTAACTTCCGTTTCCGGATCGAACGACTTGCCGTAGCTACGCGCAAGCTTCGCGACGATCTGTTCGCGCAACGCCGGCACGCCCACCATGGGCGCATATTGATTGTTCCCGCCCGCAACGTGTTTGGCGAGCAACTCCTTTAACCGCGCCGGTGGATCGTAATTGGGAAAACCCTGCGAAAGATTGATTGCACCGGTTTCGTTCGCACGCTGCGTCATCACCGTGAAGACGGTCGTGCCGACGTGCGGTAGTTTCGAAAGGATTTTCATACTAATGATTCCTTTGCCATCAATTCGCCGCGACAGCGAGCCGTATGTCATGTTGTTTTCGTCGCTCGTGTCGCGACATGACGAAGCCGGCGATGATCACAAACAACGTCACGATGCTCACCATGATCGTCGCAAGCGCATTGATCTCGGGCGTGATGCCCCGGCGTACGGTTGAAAAAATCATCATCGGCAGCGTATTGGTGGACGGGCCGGCGGTAAATGTCGCGATGACCAAGTCGTCCAACGACAACGTGAATGCCAACAGCCAACCGGAAATCATCGCCGGAGCGACGATCGGCAAAGTAATCGCGAAAAATACTTTTGCGGGACGCGCGCCCAAATCCATCGCAGCCTCTTCGAGCGAATCATCTATGGTCGAGAGACGCGATTGCACCACCACCGCGACATAGGACATCGTCAGCGTGATGTGCGCGATTGCGATGGTAGCGAAACCCCGTTCGCGGGGAAACAAAGGAAAACCCGCGAACGCCACAAATAACAATAGAAGCGAGAACCCCGTGATCACGTCGGGCATCACCAGCGGTGCGCTTACCATGGCTGAAAACAAGGTGCGCGATCGAAAGCGACCGAAACGCGCGAGTGCAAGCCCCGCGAGCGTGCCGATAATTGTCGCACCGCAAGCCGACACCGTGGCGATGCGCAAACTCAACCCCGCCGCATCGAGCATGGCGCTATCGGCAAACAGCACACCGTACCACTTAAACGAAACCCCGCTCCAGACGGTCACGAGTCGCGATTCGTTAAACGAAAACACAATCATCGACACAATCGGCACATATAAGAATGCAAAGCCGAAGACGAGCGCGCTCAACAAGAATGTGGAACGTTTGCCGTTCATGTGTGAATCATCGTGTATTCATCGAGTACTCAGGGCGCTCGATCCGCGCGCTTGATAATGCTGGAACAAGACGATCGGCAGCACGAGAATCAGTAACAGCGTCACCGCCACCGCGCCTGCGACGGGCCAATTTCGATTGAGAAAGAACTCGTCCCACAGTACTCGGCCGATCATGAGCGAGTTAGTCCCACCCAACATGCGCGGAATAACAAACTCGCCAACCGCCGGTATGAACACCAACATCGATCCCGCGATTACGCCCGGCATCGACAGCGGCAATGTGATGCTCAGGAATGCACGCCAAGGTCGGCAACCCAAATCGATCGCCGCTTCCAACAACGACGAATCTTGTTTTTCGAGGTTGGCGTACAAGGGCAAGATCATGAACGGCAGATACGAATAGACGATACCGACATACATGGCGAAGTCGGTCTGCAGCATCACGAGAGGTTCGTTGATAACGCCGAGTCCCATGAGCAGTCGATTAATTACACCGTTGTTACCCAACAATCCCATCCACGCATACACGCGCAGCAAAAACGATGTCCAAAACGGCAGAATCACCATCATGAGCAAAACATTGCGCCGGTTGGCGTCGGCGCGCGCGATACCGTAGGCCATCGGATAGCCGATCAACAAACACAATAGCGTGGAAATGCCCGCAACCTTGAGCGAGCTGAGAAAGGCGTCGATATACAGCGATTCACGCAGCAGAAAAAGATAATTGCCGGTATTGAGTTGAAACTGAAGCTGGCCAT
>JAYTQU010000314.1:0-2173 GCA_043746555.1 Pseudomonadota bacterium
CATGACTGCAAGCCTCGATACTGAGCCTGTGGCTAGCAGTTACCCAGGCGGGATTCTCACCCGCTAGAACGTGCGACATTGCCATGCCGCAACCAAACCCAACACCCACAATCGCTTTTCCGACGCACGGATTGCTGCTGGGTGAACATGCAACTGCCTGTCGCATCGAGATGCTGCGAGGGGAAGTACAACAAATCCAAGCGCTGCTTGCCGGCGGCTGCGACCATCTCGCGCTGCGACTATGCCGCATCATGGCGGACCGTTACACATAGAAGCTGCTCTCGCTGGAACCTCGACTCGATGATCTCGAACGCGAAGTGGTCACCACCAACGACAACATCGACGTGGTCGTTCCGAATTCCGAGTTCGTGAACGGGCACGTAATGAACTGGACCATGCGCGATGTGAATCGACACATTCACGTCCCGTTCGGCGTGGCCTACAGTTCGGATTTGGAACTCGTGCGCAAGGCCGCACTGGAAGCAGCCGCCGACGTCAAACACAGTTGAAAGACCGCAGGGATCGATTCGGATCGCGACTTTTTTTGACGCGCGTCTATTCAATCTTACTGGCTTCGATCTTGCTGGCTTCGATTTTACCGGCCATCGCGCACCTCGCGTATCGGCGTTGTAGTTGAAGTATGTTGAATGTGAGTATGTGATGTAAGCGCTCTATGTGAGCGCTATGCGTTATTCGTACGCCACGGCTTTTTGAGTTGTACTCGGAAGTTTGACGCCGATGATTTTTGCGAACGTCGGCGCGAGCTGCCGCATATCGATGACGCCGAGTGCGTGTTTACCGACGCCCACGCCTTGCATGAAAAACGACGCATTCATCGCCGCTTGATCCGGCACATAGCCATGCATCCCTTTCAGTGGTGCAGGCGCGACGAGCCGGCCGCGAAGTGCGGAGCCCATGAAAAATCCCGGCGCGCATTCCACAACCCAATCCGCTTCGGGAAATCCACCGCGCGCGTGGGCTTCCGCGGCCGACAAAATGCGCGCGATCCCGTTGTGCGGATCGGATTGCAATTGCGTTAACAGCATTTCCACCTGTCGTCGCGTCTTCTCGTCTTTGCGATCGCGGAGCACGATTGCCGCAACTCCGCCACTTGGCCACACTTGCGCGTTCCAAGCAGCGACGGCGGAAAGCTTGTTCGGATCGGCGGGTTTCAATTTGATGAGGCCCGCAGTGACAAACGGCACGCGCAAATTCACGACCGAGTGCGTCGCACTAAAGCCATGATCCGATACGACGGCAACAATGGCGTTTGGGTTGGCGGCAAGCGCGGCCTTGCGAAGCTCGCCAATCATTGCGTCGAGCGCTTCGAGCGTCGCGAACGCGGTCGATTGGAAGGGACCGTCTAGATGCTCGATTTCATCGAGCGCAATCAGATGCACAGCCATGAAGTCCGGATGTTCGTCGACGAGGAGTTTCACCGCGAACCGCGTTCGTACTTGATCGGTCTCAATGGTGTCTGTATTGCCATCGACATATGGCCCGAGTTGTCGCTCGTAGGTTTCGAGAATGCCGATCGGTCGCGCGAGCGCGCGGATCAATTTGAGATCGTCGTTCGTCGACGTGCGCCAGTACTCCGGGAATAAGAACGCGATATTCGGATCGCCTACCGTCACCGGCCAGCTCACCGCAGCGGTCAACAACTTCGCGTGAGCAGCGGCACTCCAAAGCGTCGGCGCTTTGATGTCGGATGCATACCAATACCAACCCTCGTGATTTACGCCGAGCGGATCGAAGGTTGTGTTAGCGGAAATGCCATGCACAGCAGGTGTGACTCCAGTCATCAACGTGGTATGACTCGGATAGGTGACCGTGGGCAGCACGCCGACAACGCCGCTCGCGTAGGTGCCCTCGCGCAAGAAACCTCGCAGCACCGGAATCTTCAGACGATACTTATCGGCCTGCGTCACGTAATCCGGCCGCAGACCGTCGATCGAAATGACGAGCAGCGGCGCAGCGAACGCGGACCCCGCGCAATAAAACGTCCAACAGCAGAGAAACACGCCGAGCGAAAATCTTTTCTTCGATTGCATAAGAATTGACTCCGAGTGGAAAACACGACTCGAATAGCGCAGGTGGCGCGAGAAGAACCAAACTTTTCTCTACTTGCGAAGCATAGGCTTCTTACAATCAAAAGTCCGTTACGCTTGCGCCA
>JAYTQU010000315.1:0-4716 GCA_043746555.1 Pseudomonadota bacterium
ACGACACTGAAGTATTGGAGTTACCGGTGAGCGAACAGGTCGCGGTGACGGTGCCGGTTGTAAGGGCGGGCGATGCGGTCAACGGATTGTAGACGCCGAACGCCACAGGCGTGGTCGACAGCGTGCAGGTGACTGCAGCGATGCTTGGGAACGAGGCACAGCTTGCGATCAGCGCGAACAATCCAACCGCGACGCGACTTTGGCCACGCAATTCGTTGCGGGCGGCGAAGCGCGTTAGCGAAATAAGGTTATGTCGGATACAACTACGCATACTGACCGAACAATACGGTTCAGCAGTTCATAAATCCGAGAGTAACCTCTCCCTGCTATGGCTTCGACCGCATAAGTAAAGCCATCTTGGCCAAACTGTGAAGTCGAGCAGATTCAAGCTAGCGCTTCATCGCATCGAAGAAATCGCCGTTGGTCTTGGTCTCTTTCATCTTGTCGAGCAAGAACTCGATTGCGGCCAACTCGTCCATCGGATGCAATAGTTTGCGCAGAATCCAGATCTTCTGCAGTTCCTCGGTGGAGGTGATGAGTTCTTCGCGACGAGTGCCTGAGCGATTGATATTTACCGCCGGGAAAACGCGTTTTTCGGAAACGCGACGGTCCAAGTGCATTTCCGAATTACCGGTGCCTTTGAATTCTTCGTAAATCACATCGTCCATGCGCGAACCGGTATCGATCAGTGCCGTGGCGAGAATCGTGAGCGAGCCGCCTTCCTCGATATTTCGAGCCGCACCGAAGAAGCGCTTCGGACGTTGCAATGCATTCGCATCGACACCGCCGGTGAGTACTTTGCCGGAACTCGGCACCACGGTGTTGTAGGCGCGTGCGAGTCGCGTAATCGAATCGAGCAAAATAACAACATCGCGTTTGTGTTCGACGAGGCGTTTTGCTTTTTCGATCACCATCTCGGCCACTTGGACGTGACGACTGGCTGGTTCGTCGAATGTGGACGACACCACTTCACCGCGAACGGTACGCGTCATTTCGGTCACTTCTTCAGGGCGCTCGTCAATGAGCAGTACAATTAACACGACTTCGGGATGATTCGAGGCGATGGAGCTGGCGATGTTTTGCAACAGCATCGTTTTACCGGCTTTCGGCGGCGAGATGATTAAGCCTCGTTGGCCCTTACCGATCGGCGCGACCAAATCGATGACGCGCGCCGTTAAATCCTCAGTCGAACCCGTGCCGCGTTCCAGCTTCAATCGCTTAGTCGGATGCAGCGGCGTCAGATTTTCGAACAACACTTTGTGTCGCGCGCTGTCGGGCGAATCGAAATTAATTTCGCCGACTTTGAGCAATGCGAAGTAGCGTTCGCCATCTTTGGGTGGACGAATCAGACCGGAAATCGAGTCGCCGGTGCGTAGATTAAAGCGGCGAATTTGCGAAGGACTGATATAAATGTCGTCGGGACCGGCTAGGTACGAGCTATCGGCGGAACGCAAAAAACCAAAGCCGTCTTGCAGAATTTCCAAGACGCCGTCGCCGTAAATGAATTCGCCGCTGCGCGCGTGCGCTTTGAGAATTGAAAAGATGATGTCTTGTTTGCGTGAGCGAGCAAGATTTTCCAAGCCCATCTTGGTCGCAATATCCACCAGCTCCGGCACCGGCTTGAGCTTGAGCGTGGTCAGATTCATGGACAGGCGCGACGCCGCCAGTTCAGCGGCGGAAATAATGCCTACGTCATCGCCGTCGACAAAATCGTCTTGCGGCAAACCTTCATGTTGGTGTCGCGGACCGCGATTGCCGTCGTGATTGCCCCGATGTGGGCGACCGCCGCCGCCCTTGTTACCACCACCGCCGCCGCCGCGCTGATTGCGCGCTTGATTGCCTAAGTAGCCTCTCACAGGTGCCTCTCGCATATTGATGTGTTTTGATGTGTTGGAATTGTCTAAAGTTTGCCGTCTAAGAAAGCGGCCAAATCGCTCTTACGCTGTACACCCACTTTTTGTCCCTCAACTTGGCCATTCTTGAAGAGGACGAGTGTGGGAATCATGCGAACATTGAAACGCTGCGGTGTCTTTGGGTTTTCGTCGATGTTAAGTTTGGCGATGGTCACTTTGCCATGATATTCGCTGGCGATTTCGTCGAGCATCGGTGCGATCATTTTGCAAGGCCTGCACCACTCGGCCCAGAAGTCGATCAATACCGGCTTGCCGGGTTTGATCACTTCATCTTCGAAATTTGCGTCGGTGATTTGGATTACGTGCTCGCTGCTCACCTGTGACTACCTCGCGATGAAAACCTGATCGAAATGAAATCGACCGAAACAACACTCTGAAACTCTGTCTTGAATCTCTGGCCGAAAGTCGCGTCGTTTGGCGCATTCGGACTCAAATAAAATGACTAGCGGTGCGTCGTCAGGCACAATGTCTCTCGACAGCGAGGGCGATCCTCTTAGGCCGCCACGTTTACATTGGCGATATGGACTGACCGACATCAGTTAATCGACATGAACTAATTTTTGCGTGTTGCTGGTTTAGTTGCGTGACGGATGCGTTCCCAAGGAAAGCAAAACATAAGGAAGCGAATTACGGCTGCTTGGTTAGAGTTCGGTTGCGAATAGCGCAGTTAGTTGGCCTGGTCGATCAGCCCCGTTCGGTTAAACCTGGTCAGTGACTCAGGTCGATTTACCAAGTGAGGGCGCGCAGAGCGGCTGTGCGAATTTCGGCCGATTTATAACGACGAATTGTCGAATGTCTGGGTCGAATGTTTGGGTCGAATGTCTGGCGTGGTGAGGGTTGTCCGAATAAGCTTCTTGAGGTATTGCCGGGCCCGGCCAAATCTTTGCGAGGGCAGCGATTTGCTGGAGCAGGGCGGTGCGGATGAATCCGCTTCGTTGAGGCGTATTAGAACCGCACATTCGATAATTTGCAAGTGGTGGTGTTCGTCTAAGTCTTTCGCTGGTCTCCTCACAAGTCTTACTTTCAAATCACCGTAATCCTTAAGTACGAGTATCGATGACCGATTCCCACCTGACTGACTTATCGTTTTCGAGTTTGCATCTGGCCGAGACCTTGCAGAAGGGGTTGGCGGATGCCGGTTTCGAACGATGCACTCCTATTCAAGCGCAAACCTTGCCGCGAGCATTGGCGGGATTCGATATTGCGGGGCAGGCGCAGACCGGCACCGGCAAAACCATCGCGTTCTTGGTCGCCATGTACAACCGCCTGATGAAAGAGTCGCCCAACGCGGCGAGAAATCTCAAAGCGCCGCGCGCCATCGTGATTGCGCCAACGCGCGAATTGGCTGTGCAAATTCACAAAGATGCGGAACTGGTGGGTGCATCGAGCGGATTGACGCTCGGTCTCGCGTTCGGGGGTGTCGATTACGAAAAGCAGCGGCGTCATCTTGAAGCGGGTGTCGATGTGCTCATCGGCACGCCGGGGCGAATTATCGATTTTTACAAACAGCAGGTAATCGACTTGCGCGCCGTTCAAGTTGCCGTGCTCGACGAAGCCGATCGCATGTTCGATCTCGGGTTTATTAGCGATATTCGATACATTTTGCGGCGCTTACCGCCACCCGACAAACGACTGAATCTGCTGTTTTCAGCCACACTTTCGCATCGCGTGCTCGAACTTGCTTACGAGCACATGAATAGTCCCGAGCTGGTACGCATTGAGCCGGATAAGATGACGGTGGATCGCGTGCGGCAGGTGATTTATTACCCGTCCAACGACGAAAAGCCGCGCTTGTTGGTCGGCTTATTCAAACACATGGATCCGACGCGCAGCATGGTATTTGTGAATACCCGTCGCGCCGCTGAGGATTTAGAGCGAATTTTGCGCGGCAACGGCATCAACGCCGAAGCAATATCCGGCGACGTTCCCCAGCGCAAACGTCTGCGGATGTTGCGTGACTTTCACGATGGCACACTCGCGGTGTTGATCGGCACCGATGTTGCCTCACGCGGGTTGCATATTCCCGATGTCAGTCACGTGTTCAACTACGATTTGCCGCAAGATGCAGAGGATTACGTGCATCGCATCGGTCGTACCGCGCGAGCGGGCGCGGAAGGCGACGCGATTAGCTTTGGTTGCGAAGAATATGTGATGTCGCTGCCCGAAATCGAAGCGTACATCGGTCGTCGCTTGCCGGTGGCGCCCGTGCCGCTCGAATTGTTGCCTGAACTTGCGCCCGCGGAAACGCGACACAAACAACGCAATCGTTTGCGCGGCGAAGAAGGCGTTCCCTCGCAAGGTGGTGGGCAAGGTGGCGGTCCCCGTGGAGGTGCGTCGCACAGTCGCGGTCGCGGTGGACCAAGTGGTGGACGTAGCGGTAATCGTGGAAGCAGCCAAGGCGGAAATAGACCTCGAAGTTCAACGCACAAGCCGAGTCATGCCGCGTCAACTACAACTGGTGGACCCGGTGAATCCACCGGGTCGCAGAATGCCAATAGCGTTTCTCGTGGTGATTTTGCTGTTGGCAGCAACTCGCCTGATGGCAATTCGGCGAGCGACGCGCCACGAAATCGACTACGCCGACGACGAGGTGGCCGAGGCCGAGGCGGCGCAGCGACTGCTCCAACAACGACATCCACGCCGTCGTCGGATACAGGTAGTAGCTCCTAATTCTACTTTGCCAGGTTGCGCTGAAGCGCGCGGCGCGGCGTTGCAACGGCCTGAAAAATACTCACGTACTGCCGTGTACGCTGCGCTTTTTCAGGCCGTTGCGCCTTGCCCCGCATCGCTTGATCCCAACCTG
>JAYTQU010000316.1:0-10299 GCA_043746555.1 Pseudomonadota bacterium
GCTGCCTTGTCGCCGTTTGTGATATTTCATCACCAAGGTGAAGTGCCAAACAACGCTCAGGGTGAAGTAGCCAACCAGCGCAGTGATCGAACCCAGGACAAAGCAGCCGAGAAATAGGGGTTTCCATACGGGTAGTAGGCCGTGCAGCATCCAATTCCAACTCATTTCCATGGCCAATGTGTGTTCGCGCGCGCCGAGTAATTTGGTGCCGACCCAGTGCGCAAACACAAATTGCGGCGCCCAGGTGATTGGATTGCTGATCCAAACAGTAGCGAATGCGATGGGAATGTTGACTCGAATTAACAACGCCAAGATAGATACCGTGACCATGTGAATCGGCAACGGAACAAACGAGATAAATAGTCCGAGCGCAAAGGCCAGCGCGACATTGCGTCGCTGCATGCTCCAATACGCCGGGTTTTCGAGGAAACTCTTGAACGGTCGCATCGACCAATGAGATTTGACGCGATGTCGTTGTCGGGACAGGCGCTTGAAGAAGCGTCGGGGCATGTTGGGGCGGTTGCGACGAAGCGCTGTTGCAAAGTACGGGTAGGAACGCGGGGGTGGAGATTATCCAGTTTCCGTAGGGATGCGGCCAATGTTTCTTTTAGCGATTGCATTTCTTTTGGGGCACTGCCTACTGCACGCTGTGCCGCAGTTGCCCCATGTCGATGGGTCGCTCGGCCTGGTTGGCGCGTTGACCGTGAGCGCCGTTCTGTGTTTGCCGGCAGTGCTCTATCTGGCAATGCGCCGGCCGCGAGCGCGGTTCGGCGCGGCGATCGCATTGATGTTTGCCGCGGGTTTCGGATCCGCGTGGTGGTCGGCGAGCGATCGCGTAGCCGAGCGTTGGCCGGACGAGCTCTCCGGAACCGATGTCGAAGTGCGCGGCTATATTGCTTCCATCGTCGAGACGCATGTCGATGGGAAGCGCTTTCTCTTCGATGTGGTGAGTCCAGATCGAACCGCGGCAGTTCGCGCTCCAAGACACATCGAATTGAATTGGTACGACGCTACGTCGACACCTGCGCCCGGCGAATTGTGGCAATTGCGTGTGCGCTTGCGTTCTTCACGCGGTTTTGCGAATCCTGGCGGTTACGATTACGAGGCGCAGTTGCTGCGAAAAAATATCGGCGCGACCGGTTACGTGCGCGAAGCGTCGGGTAATCGTCGGCTGGACGTCGCGCGCTGGTCATATGTAATTGTGCGCGCTCGCGCGTTAATCGCCGCGAGATTGGCGAATGCGCTACCTAATTCCCCAATGCTCGGCATCGTGCAGGGACTGGCTGTGGGCGATACTTCGCGCATGACTAGCGCGCAATGGCGCGTGTTTGCGGCGACCGGCACAACGCATTTGATGGCGATTTCCGGATTGCATATCGGCATGGTGGCGCTTTCATTCGCCAGCGGGATCGCGTGGTTAGTGGCACGCTGTGAGCGGTTTATTCCGTTGCAGCGACGACAGATTACGGTGATCGGCGTGCAAGCCATCGCCGGCATGATTGCGGCGATAGTTTATTCGGCGCTGGCGGGATTCTCTATTCCTACGCAACGCACGCTCATCATGCTGTGCGTCTATTTTGGCGCGCGCTTGTTGCGACGTGAAGTGCCGCCAACTCACGGATTGGCGGTCGCGCTCATTACGGTATTGCTCGTCGATCCGTTCGCGCCGCTCGCGGCCGGATTCTGGTTGTCTTTCGGCGCGGTCGCCGCCTTGTTTTTTGCGACAACGGGGCGGCGACATACAAAATCACGCTGGCGCGAATATGGACGTTTGCAACTTATCGCCACCATCGGTCTGGCGCCGTTACTCATAGGCGTCTTCGGTAATTTGTCGTTGATTTCGCCGCTGGTCAATCTGTTGGCGATTCCGTTTTACACGCTGTTAGTTGTTCCGTTGGTATTGATCGCGAGTGTGACGATGCTCGTTAGCTCGACTCTTGCGTCTGTCGTCTTGCAGGGTGCCGTGCATTTGCTCGAATGGACGTGGCCGCTGATGGAGGCGTTAAGTCGATTGCCGCTTGCGATGTGGCCGTTTCCGCAAGCGCCGACTTGGGCATTTATTTTGTTGCTCATCGGTACTTTTTTTCTGCTGGCGCCGGGCGTATTCGCGACTCGCATCGCAGGCGCCACACTCTGTTTGCCGGCGCTGATCTGGCAACCGATTCGGCCCGGCGCCGGCGAGTTCGAATTAACGCTGCTCGATGTCGGACAGGGACTGTCGATTGTCGTGACGACAGCGACGCATGCATTGGTATACGACACCGGACCCAACTTTCGTAGCGGTCGCGATACCGGCGAGTTAGTTGTGGTGCCGTATTTACACGCGCGCGGTCTACGGCGCATCGACACGTTAGTTGCGAGTCATGGCGACGCCGATCACATCGGCGGTATGGAAAGTTTGCTTGCGCAAGTTCCCGCCGAACGATTGTTGCTCGGACCTTCGGTTACGCCGCGCGCGACCAGCGAGACGTGTGCCGCCGGGCAAACATGGCAATGGGATGGTGTCCGCTTCGAGATGCTGTACCCGATTGGCGATGTGACGCACCTGCACCGCAACGACACCTCCTGCGTATTGCGAATACAAGGCATCGGTGGCAGCGCATTGTTACTCGGCGATGTGGAGCGTGCAGCGGAGCAGCAATTGCTGACAAGCGGCAAGTTGTTGGCGTCTGATATCGTAATTGTTCCGCATCACGGCAGTCGCACGTCGTCTTCGCCCGAGCTGGTCGCGGCAACGTCGCCGCGCTATGCATTATTTAGCGCCGGCTTCGGCAACCAGTGGGGATTTCCCAAAGCAGAAGTGCAGGCGCGTTGGCAAGCTGTCGGCGCCAGATCATTGCAAACTTCGCAAGGCGGTGCGATCGAAATTGCCGTGACGCGCGATGGGCTTGGACCCGTGCGCGCCTATCGCGCAGAGCACCGACACTATTGGCGCGATGAGCCGGCCAAATAACTGGTAACATTCTGCGCGTTGTCGCTCGCGAATCTCTCGCCCTATCTTTAGGCTCAGCAGACAGAAACATTTCGCTATGTTTGAAATCGTGAAATCCGGCGGCCCATTCATGGTGCCGATTATTATTGCTTCGATTGTCGCCGCCGCTATTTTTCTCGAACGACTGTGGACCTTACAGCCCAAGCGCGTGCTGCCGCCGGATTTGGTCGACAAGGTTTGGCGCTGGGTCGAATCCGATCAGATACAAGAAAAACATATCGCCGCGCTCGAACAAAACTCGCCGCTCGGAAAAATTTTGGCGGCGGGTCTGGCGAACCGACATCGTGACCGCGCCATTGTCAAAGAGGCGATTGAAGATACCGGTCGCCATGTCATCCACGAATTGGAGCGTTTTGTGAGCACGTTGGGTACGATCGGTTCGATCTCGCCGCTGCTCGGCTTGCTCGGCACCGTGTCCGGAATGATTCATACGTTCAATAGCATCACCGATCAAGGCGTCGGCAACCCGCAACTGCTGGCCGGCGGAATTTCGGAGGCGTTGGTGGCGACTGCGTCGGGTTTGATCGTAGCGATTCCCGCGGTGATCGGTTATCGCTTTCTACGCACGCGAATCGAACACCTGGTCGTACAAATGGAAAAAGAAGCGATGAAGTTGGTGCAAGCCATCGACAACTATCAAGCGCAGCATTCCATCGAGAGCGCCGCCGCGAACGAGGCCCCGTAATGAAACTGCGACTACGTCCCGCCGAAGACCCCGAGATCAATCTCATCAACTTGGTGGATGTGTTCTTGCTGCTACTGGTGTTCTTCATGATCTCGACCACCTTTCTCGACGAGGCGCGAATCAAGATTCGGTTGCCGCAAGCCGGTGCCGAATCGAATCTGCGCACCGAACGCGATGCAATAGAAGTGACCGTAACAGTGGAGGGCGCATATCGCGTGAATGGTCAGGCGCTGATCAATTCTTCCGCGGCAACGTTGAGCAATGCGATTATTAAAGTCGCCGGTCAAACTCGCGACGCACCGATTACGATCCGCGCCGACGGACGCGCTACGCATCAATCGGTGGTGACCGCCATGGATGTGATCGGACACTTGGGATTTCGAGCAATCAATATCGCAACCGTTACCAATCAAACCGGCCAAAGCGAGAGCACGCAAAGCAAACCGAGATGAAACTGCACCGCGAAGCGTCGATCTTTGGCGAGCGGTTCGCGCTCTTCGCGGAGTAGCGCCAGCTCGATGTGATGTTGGAAGCCGCATTACAACGTCTTTGGTATGAACGCTCGTTGCCGGCTACCTTGTGTGCGGTGATTTTGCTTCCGATGTCGTGGATATTCGTATTTATTTCCGCGGCGCGCCGAGGATTGTTTCGCGTCGGTGTCTTCAATAGCGAGCGCGTATCCAAGCCGGTGATCGTGGTCGGCAACATTAGCGTTGGTGGGACTGGCAAGACACCGTTGGTGATTTGGTTGACGCAGGCGTTGCGTGAACGTGGTTTTGTTCCCGGCGTCATCACGCGTGGTTACGGCGGCTCAAGCAAATCATGGCCGTGCGATGTGGCACCCGATAGCGATGCAGTCATCGTCGGCGATGAAGCAGTGTTACTGTCCGAACGCACCGGCGCAATCGTTGTTGCTGGACCGAATCGCGTTCGCGCGGCACAACGCGCCATTGAGCGTGGCGCAACGGTGATTATTTCCGACGATGGCTTGCAACACTATCGTCTCGCGCGCGATTTCGAAATCGTTGTAGTCGATGCCGCGCGTCGTTTCGGCAATGGCTTTCGTCTGCCGGCGGGACCACTGCGCGAGTCGCCGCGGCGTTTGGCGACGGTCGACGCAGTAGTGAGTAATCTTCGCGATGAGCAATCGTACGCGGCCGGGGATTTTGGCCATCGCTTGGAAATATTCATGCATACGCGACTTAGCGACGCTCGGGCGCTCGTGAGCGACGAGCATCGCTCGCTTCAAGCGTTTGCAAGTCAGCGCGTCCATGCCATAGCAGGAATTGGAAATCCGCAAGCTTTTTTTCAAGCGTTGCGGGCGCAGGGTCTACAACTCGACGCGCGAGCGCTCAACGATCACGCATCGCTATCTGCCGCCGACTTGAGCTTCCAGGATGATGCACCGATCGTCATGACCGAGAAAGATGCAGTGAAATGCCATGCATTCGCCGATGCGCGCTGCTGGGCCGTGGCGCTCGAAGTGGAGCTAAACGATGGCGCCGCGTTGTTGAACGCTTTTTGTCGGAAGCTTGACAGAGCGGATTAAGCCGCACACTCTTGCCGTTACAATGATTTGTCACCAGGTATTCCATGGATACTAAGCTGCTCGATATTCTCGCCTGTCCTGTTTGCAAAGGTCCGCTTATCTACGTCAAGCCGCAACGGCTATTGATTTGCCGCGCCGACCGTCTTGCTTATCCGATTCGCGACGACATCCCGGTGATGCTCGAAGAAGAGGCGCGACAACTAACACCCGACGATCCGTTGCTGAAACGTTGAGTTTCTTCGCGTCGTAATTTAATTATGTCCTTTCACGTCGTTATCCCCGCGCGGTTTGCGTCCACGCGCTTGCCGGGCAAGGCATTGCTCGATATACACGGCAAGCCGATGATTCAATGGGTGGTTGAAGCAGCGGCGCAGAGCGGGGCGGTCGATATTGTCGTCGCGACCGACGATCAACGAATTGCCGACGCAGTACGCGATCCGCGCGGCAAGAGAACATCGCTCGCCGTGATGACGCGCGGCGATCATGCGTCGGGAACCGATCGAGTCGCTGAAGTAGCGGTGCTTAAGAAGTGGAGCGCGGACACGATTGTCGTGAATGTCCAAGGCGACGAACCAAAAATTCTACCGGCGGTAATCGATCAAGTGGCCAAGTTACTACACGACGACGCGCGCGCCGATCTTGCCACGTTGTGTACGCCGATAACTTCGCTCAATGAGTTTCTCGATCCGAATGTCGTTAAAGTGACGAAGGCTGATGATGGCGGTGCGATGTATTTCAGCCGCGCACCGATTCCTTGGAACCGCGACAGCGCATCGACTTTGATTTCACAGCGCGAGTTTCCGGCGGCGCAGCGGCATTTGGGTATCTACGCGTATCGAGTGGAGGCGCTATTAAGGCTCGCGCAAAGTTCGCCAAGCTCTCTTGAGCAGATCGAAAAGCTCGAACAACTGCGTTCGTTACAAGCCGGAATGCGAATTGCCGTTGCGGTAGCCGTCGCGGTGCCTGGTCCTGGCATCGATACGGCGGCGGATTTGGAGCGTGCGCGATCCGAGATGCGCTAGTCAGAGCTAATCGTCAATGACTTTCTCGACATCGGCGCGATAAATCGTTTCCAAGAGGTCTCCCGTCCAGCGCGCGACCAAAAACCCGATGTCCAGCAACTGCAGTAGGCACGGGATTTTTATCGTTAGCGGCCAAATCGGTTGTCGCTGCACGGACTTAAGAGATCATTCGAATATCTGTGACACGATGATTCGGGGATAACCGCAACACGTTTGAGCATGGGCAGAAGTCCGATTGGGTCTTGCAGTTCTCTCGCGCAGCTTTCAAACTCGCGAAAACTCTTCGTTCGCATTATCAAATACCCAATGCGCGTGCTATTCGTCTGTATGGGCAATATTTGCCGCTCGCCCACGGCAGAAGGCGTGTTGCGTCGTTTGGTTGCCGAGCATGGCGCGACGACGATCGATTCTTTGGCTATCGATCCGTCGGCTATCGATTCGGCGGGTACGCACGACTATCACGTTGGCGAGCCGCCGGATCGCCGCGCGATTGCTGCTGCTGCGCGACGCGGGATCGATCTACAGTCGTTGCGCGCTCGTTGCGTGGAAGATCACGACTTCGAACGATTCGACCTCATCTTAGCCATGGATCGCGAGAACATGAGTCTCCTACAAGGCCGCGCACCGCGCGAATACCGCTCGCGTATTCGGTTGGTGCTCGACTACGCGCCTAACGCCTACACGCGCGAGGTACCCGATCCCTACTACGGTGGCCCAAAAGGATTTGAGGAAGTACTCGACTTGTTGGAACTCGCTGCTGAAGGTCTGCTCAACGAATTAAAACGCGATGCGCGGCAAACCGCGTAGCATTCGTTTGCATGGCGCGTACTAAAAGCAGCAGCCGTTGGTTGCAAGAGCACGAATCCGACCCCTATGTGAAAGCCGCGCGGGCCGCAGGTTATCGGTCGCGGGCAGTTTACAAGCTCGAAGAGATTCAACGCACCGACAAAATTTTGCGACCGGGTAGCGTGGTCGTTGATTTGGGCGCTGCGCCTGGCGGCTGGAGTCAGTACGCCGCGCGCTACTTCAAGGGTAATGGCAGGATCATCGCCTCGGACATATTGCCCATCGATCCCCTTCCCGGCGTAGAGTTTCTACAAGGCGATTTCTCGTCCGACGAGGTCTTCGCGAGCCTGCTCGATCTTCTCGCGGCTAACCGTCCGCAACTTGTAATGTCGGATATGGCCCCCAATATGTCAGGCATCGCCGAAGTCGATCACGATCGCGGCATGTATCTCGTTGAACTATCGTTGGATTTTGCCGAAAAGACGCTGGCTGACGGTGGCGACTATTTGGTGAAAGTCTTTCAGGGTCGCGATTACCTACCCTTCGTCAAACGGCTACGTAGCCGGTTTGCGGAAGTGAAAGTGCGCAAGCCCAAGGCATCGCGAAGTAGAAGCGCTGAGCTGTACTTGTTGGCGCGGCAGTTTCGGATGTAGTAGTGTCGGGTCATGATTTAGATCAGGTTTCGCACGTACGGCGGTCGTCGGCTGTTTTCTTTGAATTCCCCCGATTCGCGAGCGACGTGACGTGCCTTGTTAGGAGTTTATTTTGAACGATCTTGCCAAGAATATTTTGCTCTGGACCGTCATTGCGGTCGTCATCTTCGCCGCGGTGAGTAACTTCAGCAGTCGCGGCCCGACCACGCAGACCATCGATTACTCGGCGTTTCTCGATCAAGTCGAGAACAACACTATTACGCAAGTAACATTCAACGCGGGAAAAGCCATCACCGGCACGCGTTCCGATGGCGAACGATTTGTCACCTATAGTCCCGAGACCGACAACACGGCGTTGATCGGCACGTTGAAAAAGCGCGGCGTTCGTTTCAGCGCAGCCGAACCGGAATCGCCGAATATTCTTTGGGCATTGTTCCTGCAGGCGTTCCCAATTTTGTTGCTGTTCGGTTTGTGGATCTACTTCATGCGTCAGATGCAGGGAGGCGCGGGCGGCCGTGGCGCAATGTCGTTTGGTAAAAGTCGCGCGCGTTTATTGGGTGAAGATCAGGTTCAAGTGACGTTTGCCGATGTGGCGGGCGTTGAAGAAGCGAAGGACGAAGTTGTCGAGATCGTCGAATTTTTGAAGGACCCCGGTAAGTTTCAGCGTCTCGGCGGCAAGATTCCGCGCGGTGTGTTGATGGTGGGTTCGCCCGGCACAGGTAAGACTTTGCTCGCGCGCGCCATCGCCGGCGAAGCGAAAGTGCCGTTTTTCACGATTTCCGGTTCCGACTTCGTTGAAATGTTTGTCGGCGTCGGCGCGTCACGCGTCCGCGATATGTTCGAGCAGGCGAAAAAACATGCGCCGTGTATTATTTTCATCGACGAAATCGACGCAGTCGGTCGTCATCGCGGCGCAGGTCTCGGCGGCGGTCACGACGAGCGCGAACAGACATTGAATCAATTGCTGGTCGAGATGGACGGCTTCGAAGGAACGGAAGGCGTCATCGTTATCGCCGCCACCAATCGTCCCGATGTGCTCGATCCTGCGTTGCTGCGTCCCGGTCGATTCGATCGCCAAGTGGTCGTGCCGTTACCCGATGTGCGCGGACGCGAACAAATTCTCAGAGTTCACATGCGCAAACTACCGCTCGCCGAAGATGTGCGACCGCAAGTGATCGCGCGCGGTACACCGGGATTTTCGGGTGCCGATCTCGCCAACCTTGCAAACGAAGCGGCGTTGTTCGCAGCACGCGCCAACAAACGCGTCGTCACGATGGACGAGTTTGAGAAAGCCAAAGACAAAATCATGATGGGCGCGGAACGCAAGTCCATGGTGATGGACGATCAAGAAAAAAAACTCACGGCGTATCACGAAGCTGGTCATGCAATCGTGGGATTGTCGGTGCCCGAGCATGATCCGGTTTACAAAGTGAGCATCATTCCGCGTGGCCGTGCGCTGGGCGTAACGATGTTTCTGCCGGAAGCGGATCGGTACAGCACCAGCAAGCGTCGTTTGGAAAGTCGCATCGCGACCTTGTTCGGCGGTCGCGTTGCCGAGGAAATGATTTTCGGCGCGGAGTCGGTTACGACTGGTGCGTCGAACGATATCGAACGTGCGACGGAAATCGCTCGCAACATGGTGACCAAGTGGGGCCTCTCGGACAAGTTGGGTCCGCAGTCGTATAGCGAAGAAGAAGGCGAAGTATTTTTGGGTCGCTCCGTGACGCAGCATAAACAAGTGTCGGATGTCACCGCGCATACCATCGACGAAGAAGTGCGTCGCCTTATCGACGGCAACTACACGCGTGCGAGAGATATTCTTGAAGCCGGCGCCGATAGGCTGCACAAGATGGCCGAAGCGCTGATCAAGTACGAAACCATCGACGAAAATCAGATCAAGGACATCATGGAAGGTCGCGAACCGAAACCGCCGCAGGATTGGGACGACTCGTTGAGTCCCGGTGGCAAATCGCGCCCAATCGACAAGGGCGAAAAGACCGATACGGCGATTGGAAAACCGGCCAGCCAGCACTGAGAGAGGGAAGCTTGGCGCTGGAGCCTTGCGGTTAGGATTTAAGAGACGCCCTGATTCCTTTTGCCTCTGACCTCCAGCCCACAGCCGCAAGCCCTTCTTTTTTCCCATGCTGCTTCGCTGCGGTTCCCGCACACTCGATCTGAACTCACCCATTGTGATGGGCGTGCTCAATGTCACGCCGGATTCGTTTTCCGATGGCGGACGGTTTCTCGATCGCGATGCGGCGATTGCGCACGGACTCGCCATGGTCGATCAGGGTGCTGGCATCATCGATATCGGCGGCGAATCCACCAGACCCGGCGCTGCGATCGTTTCCGAAGACGAGGAATTGCGCCGCGTTGTTCCCATTGTCGAAGCACTGGCAGTGAAATCGTCAGTATCGATTTCGGTGGATACGAGTCGCGCGTCGGTGATCAAAGCGGTGTGCGCCGCCGGTGCGACTTTCATCAACGATGTGCGTGCGCTGACAAAGCCTGGCGCCTTGCAAGCGGCAGCCGAATCGAATGCAGCCGTTTGCATCATGCACATGCAAGGTCAACCGCAGACGATGCAATCGGCGCCTCGCTATCGAGACGTG
>JAYTQU010000317.1:0-2410 GCA_043746555.1 Pseudomonadota bacterium
CAACTGGGTGCCCGCGCCCAGTTGCGATTTGGCAAAAGCCATCGCGAAATTGGCGTCAATGCCCATGACTTCGCCGGTCGATTTCATTTCCGGCCCCAAAATCGGATCGGCCTCGGGGAATTTCGCAAACGGGAACACCGATTCTTTCACCGAAAAAAAGCTCGGGACTCGTTCATTTATCAATCCCAAATCTTTTAATTTCTCTCCTGCCATCACTCGCGCCGCCAACTTCGCAAGCGGCACGCCGGTGGCCTTCGACACGAAGGGCACCGTGCGCGACGCGCGAGGATTCACTTCCAAGATGTAAACAACACCGGCTTGAATCGCGAATTGAATATTCATCAAGCCGATCACTTTAAGGCCTTGTGCCAATTTTCGCGTCTGTGCTTTGAGCTCGGCCTGTAGTTCTTCACTCAGGCTACTCGGCGGCAGCGAACAGGCTGAGTCGCCCGAGTGCACGCCCGCTTGTTCGATGTGCTCCATGATGCCGCCGATATATACGTCGTCGCCGTCGCAAATCGCGTCCACATCGACCTCGATGGCGAGATCCAAAAAGCGATCGAGCAATACCGGACTATCGTTCGATACTTTGACCGCGTCGGTCATGTAGACGCGCAGATCTTCCTCGGTAAACACCACTTCCATTGCGCGGCCGCCGAGCACATACGACGGTCGCACAATAAGAGGAAAGCCAATCGTACGCGACATTGTCACCGCCTGCTCTTCGGCTCGCGCCGTGCAGTTCGGCGGTTGTTTAAGCGCGAGTTGTTGTACGAGTTGTTGAAAGCGTTCGCGATCCTCCGCAATGTCGATGGAGTCCGGCGTGGTTCCAATGATCGGCGCACCAGCCGCTTCCAACGCGCGGCACAATTTCAGTGGCGTCTGTCCGCCGTATTGCACGATGACGCCCACGGGCTTCTCTTTGTCGATGATCTCCATGACATCTTCAAACGTGAGCGGTTCGAAGTACAGTCGATCCGAAGTGTCGTAGTCGGTCGATACGGTTTCCGGATTGCAATTCACCATGATCGTTTCGAATCCGGCGGCCTTCAGTGCGAACGCGGCATGAACGCAGCAATAGTCGAATTCGATGCCTTGACCGATGCGATTCGGGCCACCGCCGAGAATAACGATCTTCTTTCGGTCGGTTGGGTTCGCCTCGCACTCTTCTTCATACGTCGAATAAAGATATGCCGTGGAGGTGGCGAATTCCGCCGCGCAAGTATCGACTCGCTTGTACACCGGACGCACGCCTAGTTTGAGTCGGCGGCGACGAATTGCCGCTTCTTCGACACCGATCAAGGTGGCAAGACGGCTATCGGCAAATCCCTTGCGCTTAAGTACGCGCAGTCGATCGACCTTCATCGTTTCGAGTCCCTGGTCGGCAACGAGTTTTTCTTCGCGCATCAAGTCTTCGATCTGTGCCAGGAACCACGGATCGACGCCCGATAGTTTACGGATTTCTTCGAGCGGCATAGCCGACCGAAACGCGTCGCCGATGTAGCGAATGCGATCGGCGCCGGGCATCCGCAGCTCCTCACGCAAGCGGTTGGCATCGTCTTCCGACAGCGGAAGCTTCATCATCGGATTGAGTCCATCCGTACCGACTTCCAATCCGCGCATTGCTTTTTGCAGCGACTCTTGGAATGTACGCCCCATCGCCATCACTTCACCGACCGATTTCATCTGCGTGGTGAGGCGATCGTTGGCACCGGGAAATTTTTCAAATGTGAACCGAGGGATTTTCGTGACGACGTAGTCGATGGTCGGTTCGAACGATGCAGGCGTCGCGCCGCCGGTGATTTCATTCCTGAGTTCGTCCAACGTATAACCGATCGCTAGTTTCGCGGCGACTTTCGCGATAGGAAATCCTGTCGCTTTCGATGCCAACGCCGATGAGCGCGAAACGCGCGGATTCATTTCGATGACGAGCATTCTGCCGTCGTATGGGCTCAACGCGAATTGCACATTCGATCCGCCGCATTCGACGCCGATCTTACGCAGCACCGCAATCGACGCGTCGCGCATCAACTGATATTCCTTGTCGGTGAGCGTTTGCGCGGGCGCAACCGTGATCGAGTCGCCGGTGTGCACGCCCATCGCGTCGAAGTTTTCGATGGCGCAGATGATGATGCAGTTGTCTTTCTTATCGCGCACGACTTCCATTTCGAATTCTTTCCAGCCGATCACCGATTCTTCGAGCAGCACTTCCGACGTGGGCGATGCATCCAACCCGCGCGTCACAATCGACTCGAACTCCTCGCGATTGTAGGCGATGCCCCCGCCCGAACCGCCTAACGTGAACGACGGACGAATCACCGTGGGAAAGCCGATCTCCGCTTGCACCGCAAGCGCTTCCTCCATGCTGTGCGCAATTCGCGAACGTGGGCACTCAAGTCCAATTTCGCGC
>JAYTQU010000318.1:0-5614 GCA_043746555.1 Pseudomonadota bacterium
CCTTTGCCATCTCGCCCCGAATCGAATAGGCAATATCGAGTTCGCCCCGTTTCAGGCCGGCGAGGCGTGTCGCCTCATCGGGGATCACTTTCAGCAGGCGACCGGCGTGTCGCTGCGCTTGCTGCGTCTAGAAAGCTAAGGTTGGTCCTTGTTCTTCTCGATCATCGCGTAGGCCGAGTGATTGTGAATCGACTCGAAGTTTTCCAATTCCACGGTATACGCGCGAATGCGATCGTCGGCATTGCAGCGAGTGGCGACGTCGCGGACGATGTCTTCGACGAATTTAGGATTGTCGTAGGCGCGTTCGGTGACGTATTTTTCGTCGGGGCGTTTTAGGATGCCGAACAATTCGCACGAGGCTTCCTTCTCTGCGATGTCGATGAGTTCCTCGAGCCACATGTGCTTGGCAATACGCGCCTTAATCGTAATGTGTGAGCGTTGATTGTGGGCACCATAGTCGGAAATGCCTTTCGAGCACGGGCACAAGCTGGTGGCGGCGACCACAACCTTGATCCAGGTTTGCGCCTCGCCATTGTTGATTTCGCCGATCAACGAGGCTTTATAGTCCATCAGGCTTTGCACGCCGGACATCGGCGCCGTCTTCATTACAAAGTACGGAAAATTCATTTCGATGTGTCCGGACTGCGCGTCCAGTTTTTCAGTCATCTCTTTGAGGATGTCGCTGAACGACTCTACCGACATCTCGCGTTCGTTTCGATGCAGCACTTCCACGAAGCGCGACATGTGCGTGCCTTTGAAATTGTGCGGCAACGCGACGTACATATTGAAGTTGGCGATGGTGTGTTGTTCGCCGCCGGAACGATCCTTGACGCGGACCGGATGAAAAATATCCTTGATGCCGACTTTGTTGATCGGCAGTCGTCGCGTGTCTTCGCGGCCTTGCACATCTTCGATGGCGGCGGGTTGAATAGCAGTATCGGAAATGGGCATAGGAATTTCCTAAGTACAAGTCGGCCCGGTTGCGAATTGAGTGTCGACGTTGAAAGGAGTTACGCGCCGGCAACCTTAGCAGGTATGCGCCGCCAACGATTAATGGCGGTTTCGATGCTCGACATATCCAAACCGGCGGCGTGTAGACAATCCTCGCGCGAGCCGTGTTCGATAAATCGATCCGGAATGCCGAGATTTAATACCGGTGTGGCGATACCGTGTGCTGCGAGGGCGTCGTTGATCGCGCTGCCCACGCCACCTGCAACAGCGTTTTCTTCCACCGTAACGAACGCTTGATGTTTGCCCGCTAGTTTAAGTACCAATTCTTCGTCCAATGGTTTCGCGAAGCGCAAATTAACAACGGTTGCGTCGAGACGATCGCCAATGTGCTCGCAGATACTGACCGTGGGTCCGAGCGCGAAAATGGCGAGACCGCTACGACCTTCGCGTCGCAATTGCGCTTTACCAATCGGCAGCGCTTGCAGGTCGGATTGAATCGCTACACCCGGACCTTGTCCGCGCGGATAACGCACGACAGCGGGCCGACGCGACTGCAGGCCCGTGAACAACATCTGCCGACATTCGTTTTCATCTGCCGGCGCCATCACGATCATATTGGGGATGCAGCGCAGGAAACTCACGTCGAAACTGCCTTGATGAGTTGCGCCATCGCCGCCAACCAAGCCGCCGCGATCCAAGGCAAACAGCACCGGCAAATTTTGTAGTGCGACATCGTGAATCAGTTGATCGTAGCCGCGTTGCAGAAACGTTGAGTAGATCGCGACAACCGGATGCGCGCCTTCGCAAGCGAGTCCCGCGGCAAAAGTGACCGCGTGTTGCTCAGCGATGGCAACGTCGAAGTATCGATCCGGAAAACGCTTGGAGAATTCCACCATGCCGGAACCTTCGCGCATGGCCGGCGTGATTGCGAGTAGTTTTGGATCGCGTTCTGCCATATCGCACAGCCATTGACCGAATACCTGGCTGTACGTCGGGCCGCTCGCTTTTTCCTTGAAGATCACACCGCTCTTCGCGTCGAACGGTCCGGGGCCATGCCACTTGATCGGATCGGCTTCGGCGGGCGCGTAGCCTTTGCCCTTGCGAGTGACGACATGGAGAAATTGCGGACCCTTCAAGTCGCGAATGTTTTGCAGCGTGGCGAGCAAGGCGTCGAGGTCGTGACCGTCGATGGGGCCGATGTAGTTGAAACCCATTTCTTCGAAAATAGTGCCCGGCAGAATCATGCCCTTCACGTGCTCTTCGGAACGGCGCGCGAGTTCCCATACCGTCGGCATCTTACTCAGGATCTTTTTTCCACCTTCGCGCAGGTGCGCATACAGCTTGCCGGATAGCACGCGTGCGAAGTAATTTGAAATTGCGCCGACGTTTTCCGAAATCGACATGTCGTTGTCGTTCAAGATGACGAGCAAGTTGGTGTCGAGACTGCCAGCATGATTAAGCGCTTCAAAGGCTTGACCGCCGCTCATTGCGCCATCGCCGATGATGGCGACAACGCGTCGTTCCGTTTCTGTCTTCGCCGCTGCGATCGCCATGCCGAGCGCTGCGCTGATCGACGTACTCGAATGTCCGACGCCAAACGTGTCGTACTCGCTTTCGGCGCGAGTGGGGAAGGGTGCGAGTCCGTTTTTGTGTTTGATCGTGCTGAGTTTTTCGCGACGGCCCGTGAGTACTTTGTGCGGATACGCTTGATGACCGACATCCCACACGAGTCGATCGTGCGGCGTATTAAAGACGTAGTGGAGCGCGACAGTGAGCTCAACCGTTCCGAGTCCGGCGGCGAAATGACCGCCCATTTGACTCACGGTTTCGATCAAGTATTGACGCAGTTCGTCGGCCACCGGTTTGAGCTGATCGGCCCCGAGCGTCCGCAAATCGGCGGGCGCGTTGATCGCAGTTAACAGTGGATAGCTCGCATCGGACGTCATGGCTGCAGTTTACACGGAGGCGCGATTCCCATCAGATTTCGCTACTGCTTTCGGAATACGAGCCAATCTGAGACATGGCGTAAGGGTTGCGCCGCGTCGTTGAGCGGAGCCAATTCTTGGAGTGCCTGCGTATGCAATGCCAACACGCGTTCCTTCGCGGCTGCGATCCCGGATACGGCGGGATAGGTCGGCTTATGGTGCGCTTGATCCGCGCCCGTGGCTTTACCTAACAGCGTCGGATCGCCTTCGATATCGAGCAAATCGTCCTGAATCTGAAATGCGAGGCCGATTGCCTTGGCGTAGCGCTCTAAAGCCCGCGCAATTTCATTGGGCAAATTTGTCGCACACGCGGCGGACATCGAAACGCTCGCGCAGATGAGCGCGCCAGTCTTGCATCGATGCATATGTTCGACTTCGGCGAGTGTGAGACTGCGACCTTGCGCGGCGAGATCTAATGCCTGGCCACCCGCCATGCCGGCGGTGCCGCTTTCGGTCGCTAGAATTTCGATCAAGCGCAATCGAACTGACGGGTTGTTCATTGCGTGCGCATCGCGCGCCAAAATTTGAAACGCCAGCACTTGTAGCGCGTCGCCCGCCAAAATAGCGGTCGCTTCGTCGAATGCTTTGTGGCAGGTGGGTCGACCGCGACGCAGATCGTCGTCGTCCATTGCGGGCAAGTCGTCGTGTACGAGCGAATAGGCGTGAATGAGTTCGATTGCGCAGGCCGCGGCGTCGAGTTGATCAAGCGAAATGCCAAGTGTTTGGCCCGTCGCGTAAATCAGCACCGGGCGCACGCGTTTGCCGCCGTTCAACACGGCATACCGCATTGCTTCGTGCAAGCGATGTGGCGAATCGGCGATTGACGGCAAGCGAGTTGCAAGCTCGCGTTCGATGCGTGTCTGCCAATCGGTCAGTCGTTCTATAAACGGTCGACCGTCATTGAAATCCTTCATGGAGTGTCGGAGTCGCCGTCATCGATGGAATCGTCTTCGAACGGCACGGCTTCGAAAGCCTCCGCAGCGGTACTCGCTCCGCTCTTGCGAAGCAGAACTTCTACTTTCTGTTCGGCCGTGCGCAACGCAGTCTGACAGTGGCGAGTGAGCAGAACGCCGCGTTCGAATTGCTTGAGCGACTCATCCAACGTCAGATCGCCCGCTTCGAGACGTTCGACGATTTTCTCCAACTCAGCGAGCGATTTTTCCAAGTCGGGGGCGGCGGGTGTGGCGGTCTCTTTGGATTTCTTGGTCACGATGCTGTGCGAATCCGGAGTGAAATGTGGCGGCAAGCTTGCCGATGTGGAGCGATTGGGTCAATCAGGAGCATGACACGACCGACGAAACGCGAGTGAATGTCGGATCCTGTGTCGGCGAGTCCCGCGTCCCGGGTCTGGGATCTTGTTTTTTCCGCATTGACTTAACCGAATACTGAGTTTACAGTTCCAACACCCAGTTAGACCAAGTCTAAGTTGGTTTTGTCACTCAGATCAACAGACCCGTTCATCTACGTTCATATAGAGGAGACTCCCCATGCCCAGCTTGAAAGGCACTAAAACCGAAAAAAACCTGAAGGACGCCTTCGCCGGCGAATCTCAGGCTAATCGTCGCTATTTGTATTTTGCAGCCAAGGCCGACGTCGAAGGATTCAACGACGTTTCCGCCGTATTTCGTTCCACCGCCGAAGGGGAAACCGGGCATGCGCACGGTCACCTTGAATATTTAGAGCAAGTAGGCGATCCGGCCACCGGATTGCCGATCGGTTCCACGTCGCTAAATCTCAAAGCCGCCATCGCCGGCGAAACGCACGAGTACACCGATATGTATCCCGGCATGGCAAAAGCCGCTCGCGAAGAAGGCTTTGCCGAAATTGCCGATTGGTTCGAGACGTTGGCGAAGGCCGAACGTTCGCATGCCAATCGCTTTCAAAAAGCGCTGGATACTTTATAGGCGGTAGACGCTAGGCCGTAGGCTGTAGGTTAGAAGCGCGATCTCTTGCTTCAGCCTACAGCCCGCGGCCGCCAGCTCCAGCCATTCTTACCAATGACCGACAGCACTCCCATCACCTCGAAGCGCGAGGGCAATCTCGAAGCACCGACGCGCCATCCGCTTGACTGGAAGAATCCCGAGTTCCTTAACGAGGAATCGCTGTTCAAAGAATTGGAACGCGTGTTCGATATCTGTCACGGCTGTCGACGTTGTTTCAATCTGTGCAATTCCTTTCCGACTTTGTTCGATGCAGTGGACGAATCGAGTACCGGTGAACTCGATGGCGTGGCGAAGAAAGTATATTGGGAGGTGGTCGACCACTGCTATCTGTGCGACATGTGTTACATGACCAAGTGTCCGTATGTGCCGCCGCATCCGTTTAACCTCGATTTTCCTCATCTCATGTTGCGGGCGAAGTCCTTCAAGTTCGAGAAAGGCGAAATCAAAACTCGCGACAGGATTCTGAGTTCCACCGACATGGTGGGAAAAATTGCGGGCATTCCGGTGATTGCCGAGATTGCCAACGCCGTGAATAAAACCGCGCTCGGCCGAAAGCTGTTGGATGCGACGCTGGGTGTGCATCCGCAAGCGCCGGTTCCTGAATATCACAGCACCGCCTACCGTAAAACGCACGCTAAACATGCTGCGCCCAACTTCACGGCTGATCCGACCTCAGGCACCACCGGTAAAGTGGGCTTGTTCGTGACCTGTTACGGCAATCGAACGAGCCTGATC
>JAYTQU010000319.1:0-12901 GCA_043746555.1 Pseudomonadota bacterium
GCGCCGCCTTCGCGCCCTGCGACATTGGCAAAGTCCGCGAAGTTGCTTTTGAGTTGCTCGCCGTATTCTTCCATCACCGGCATTCGCCAGGCGCGATCGTCGGCGCGCTGGCCCGCTTCGAATAAATCGTCCGCCAGAGAGTCGTCGTTGGAAAATAGTCCAGAGAGATGATTACCGAGTGCGACCACGCATGCGCCTGTCAGCGTCGCAACGTCGATCACCACGCTGGGTTTGAAGCGACGCGCATAAGTGAGTGCATCGCACAGAATCAAACGACCTTCGGCGTCGGTATTCAAAATTTCCACGGTTTGACCCGACATGGTTTTCACGATGTCGCCGGGTTTCACTGCACGACTGCTCGGCATGTTTTCGCATGACGGGACGATGACGACGAGATTGATCGGCAACTTCAGTTCGGCTACGGCTACCATGGCACCGAGAACACTCGCTGCGCCGCTCATGTCGAATTTCATTTCATCCATCGCGGGCGGAGGTTTCAGCGAAATCCCGCCGGTGTCGAATGTCACGCCTTTGCCGACCAACGCAACCGGCGCGGAATTGTTGGGATCGCCGCGATACTCCGCAACAATTAGTCGCGCCGGTTCTGCGGAACCTTGAGTCACGGCCAGTAACGCGCCCATCTTGAGTTTGCGGATTTCCGGTTCGCCCAAAATCTTGACGCGAATGCTGCGATGGTCGCGCGCTAAACTTCGCGCGGCGTTCGCGAGATAGGTCGGCGTACAGATGTTGGCGGGGAGATTCGCCAGGTCGCGCATTAACGCCATGCCTGTGCTCACGCCTTGACCGTGTGCTAGACCTCGATCAAGCGCCGATTTATCGCTGCGGTTCGCGGCGGCGACACCCACGCGCTTGAGCGCCGGTGCGGGCGGTTTCTTCGCCGTTTTCAGATCCGGAATGCGATACAGCGCATTCGCGATGACCTCGGCCGTCGCGCGACCGCTAAAGTAAGCGTCGGCATCGCGAACGGTTTCCAGCGACAAGTAGTTGATTGCTTCACGCGCTCCGGTCTTAACGAGCACTGCTGTCGCGGCAGTCAGTGCTTTGCGATAGTGCTTGCGTCCAAATGCATCGCGCGATCCGAGTCCGACCACTATTGCACGTTGGCACGGAGCATGTTTGAGGTCGGCGATCAGCAGCGTTTCGCCCAATTTTCCGCGGACATCGCCGTTCTTGATGAGGCGCGACAACGTACCGCCGAGCTTGATGTCAATATCGCTCGCGGCGTGGGAAAGCGGACCTTTCTCGTAAATCCCTAGAATGGCGCACTCGGTGCGTTGTCGTGCGGCCGATTTGGTGACGACAAAGTGGTCCGCAAAGTGTTTCATAGTCAACTCCTGATAAACTGCCGCGAGTTTAACAGCAATGCACCCAATGCAAGAACAGCAGAACTAATGAAACGAGCCTCATGCCTGTTTTTTGCCGATAGTCGGTAGTCGACCGTGCGCATTCTCCACCGCTATATCGTCCGCGAAGTTGCGCTGCACTTCGTCACCGTCACCGGCGTGCTGTTTATCATCTTGGTTTCCTCGCAGTTGGCGAAGGTGATGACGCAAGCGGCGGCCAATCAGTTTCCGGCCGGTGCGGTGCTGTCGCTGCTCGGTCTCATGTCGTTGCGCTATTTGCCGGATCTGGTGCCGTTAGGTTTGTTTTTGGGCGCGATTCTCGCGCTTGGTCGCCTTTATCACGATAGCGAAATCACCGCGATGCAAGCTTGCGGTCTTGGCGTGCGCCGCTTGTGTTTGCCGGTGATGGCCGTCGCCTGTGCCATTGCTGTTTTGCTGGCGGGACTCGCATTGTGGATTGGTCCCTATTCGGTGGATCGCATTCAGGACATTCGCGCGCAGGCATTTCGCGATGCGCGACTGGCAAGTTTGGAACCGCAAAGGTTTCAGCGGATTGCCGGCGACACGGTCTACTATGCCGAGAGCGTCGATGCGGATGGGTTGTTGCACAACGTGTTCGTGCAACGTCGCGTCGGCGACCGAGTTGAAGTCGCGGTTGCGCCGCGCGCCGAGCAACGCGGCGCCGGTCAGGAACGGCAATCGTTTGTGTTGTACGACGGCGAGCGTTACGAAGGCGTACCCGGCAGCGGCGAATTTCGTATCGCGCGATTTAAGGAATTCGGCTTGCCCGTGCGCTTGCCGGGGCTGGAGCGCGGCGTGCGTCACGCCGATTCCAAGTTGACCAGTGAATTGTGGTTCAGCCACGACGCCTCCGATCAAGCGGAATTGCAAGCGCGCTTAGCCGGACCTTTAATGACGATCATCTTGGCGCTGCTCGCCGTGCCGTTGTCGCGTTTGCGACCGCGGCAAGGTCGCTATGCGAACGTTAGCGTGGCGTTGTTGGCGTCTTTTCTGTATCTCATCGCGGCGCGCTTCGGCGCGACGTGGATTGAAACGGCTCGTATTCCCGGCGCGCTCGGACTTTGGTGGTTGCATGGAAGCGTGCTAGCGATCGCGGTGTGGCTGCTGTTACGCCAAGATCCGCTGCGCGTTCGCTCAAAGTTACTGCGTCGATAAGCAATTATGCCGCTACTCGCTCGTTACATAGGTCGCTCGATCGTCAGCTTCACGCTACTCACGATGGCGGTGCTCATGATTCTGTTCGGCGTGTACCTATTCGCCGATGAGCAGGGCGATATCGGTACCGGCGCCTACACCGTCGTCGATGCGCTGTTGGTTGCATTGCTCAATCTTCCCGGCTCAGTGTTCGATTTGTTGCCGCTGGGCGCGCTAATCGGTGCGTTGCTCGGACTTTCCAATTTGGCGCGTGGCAGCGAACTCAATGTGATGCGCGCATCGGGTGTGTCGACGCTTCGAATGGGGTTCTGGGCCGGCATCACCGGGATATTTCTCGCGGGTGTAACTTGGTTGATCGGCGATTACGTTGCGCCGCCGCTGGAACAGTACGCGCTACAGCACAAGACCTTTGCGCTCTTCAAGGAAGTGAGTTTGATAGACGGCGCGAGCGCGTGGGCGAAGGACGGCAACACATTTATTTCGGTGCAACGACAAACCGCCGACAATCGCTTTGGCGGCATCTATATCTATCGCTTCGATGAAACGCGACATCTTGTGAGCGTCGCGCGCGCGGCGAACGCAGAGGTGGGATCGCCGTGGCAGTTACGCGGCTACGTAGAGTCGCGTCTCGACGCACAGCACGACGGCGATCGCGTCACGACGACGCAAGCGGCGACCCACGCGTTCGAAACAAAATTACCCGTCGAATTTCTTGGGCTCGCGGCGAAGGAGCCGGAAGCGATGCCGGGACGCGTGCTATTCGATCTAATTCGTCATCTGCGCGCGAACGATCTCGACGCGACGCAATACGAGATCGCGTTGTGGTCGCGCATCGCTCGCACCGTGGCGGTCGTGTTCTTTGTCATGCTCGCGGTGCCATTCTCGCAAGGATCGACGCGGGCTGGAGGGGCGAACGTACGCGTCGTCATTGGCGTATTGATTGGCGTGGCGTTTTTTATATTTGCAAAAACCATCGCCAGCGGCGCGAGTGTCTTTAATCTTCCCCCGCTGTTGGTGGCGTGGTCACCGACATTGTTGTTGGCGGCGGTGACGATGACGGCGCTTGCGCGTTCACGATGAGCGCTTCATCTGCTGATGTTTCCGCTGGTCCCGCCGTGATTTTACCGGCCGGACCTTTGCGGCGACTTGGCGCCATGCTTTACGACGCGTTTTTGATCGCGGCAGTATTCATGCTTGCCACTGTACCGTTTCTCTCATTCATGGAGGATCGCAGCGGGCTGAGAGGTCCGTTTCTTTATGTGCATCGTGTCTGGCTGCTTTCTCTGTTCACCGTATTTTTCGGATATTTTTGGACCCGCAAGGGACGCACTCTGGGAATGCAGGCATGGCGCTTACGAATAGAAACGATGGATGGCGCGCTACCAACATGGCGCCACTCACTGTCAAGGTTGGGCTTGGCAAGCGTGCCGTGGATTCCGGGATATTTAGTGTTGAGCGTTGCAGTGAGCTTTTCGCTCGATTATCTACGCGGTCCCGCAATCGCTTTGTTCGTACTCGGACCGATCAACTATCTCGTTGCATACTTTGATCCGCGGCGACGCGCCTGGCATGAACGATTCTTGCAAACTCGAATTGTGAGATTGTGAGGCCGCGCGAAAGTAGAGTTTCATGCGACTTCATTCGCACGTCTATTTCTTCTTCAGTAAATCCGGTTTCTTGAGCAAATCTTCAAGTGGTTTGAAAATCGCGTCGTACTTGTAAGTCGGGATAGCGTACGCCCAAGAAGACGTCGCGGCGTTGAGCGAATTCGCTTCGTCCTCCATTTTCTTGATTGCATCTTGTGTTGCGGCGTCGCTGGCGGCGGCAGCTTTCGGTTCCGTCTTGTCCTTGTCAGCTTTGATCTTGTCGGCGCTTGTACCTGCAGCCTTTACGGTCGGAATTTGAAAGCGTTTCGCTAACTCGGCATCGAAACCGGCGTGTAACGCGATCCAGCGTTGCTCGCCGATTTTGTAACCAACGCACTCGACGGTCAAGCCATCGAAGGTTTTAAACTCCGTTTTCCCCGCTGGTTTTTCCGCTGCGAGCTCGCTCGCGAGTCTCACGTCGTCAAGTTGTAAAGCGACAAGCGCTTGTGCAACGGCGTTGGCCGCGGCAACGCTATTCAATTCTCGTCGTTTCGGAATTCCTTTGACATCGAAGTTGGCGTCAGGTCGAGCATTCTTGAATACCGAGTAGCTTGGCGCGCCGCTAAGTTGCGTTGTAGCCTCTTGAATGCGATCGGCCGCGATATCGATCAGATCGCGTTTTAACCATTTGGTCGCGTCGGCAGGAACGTCAAGCTCGGTGCTGATCAACCAACTCGGCGCGGCACCGGCGCGTCGCACGTAAGTGCCTTGGCGCGTCGCATCGCGTTTGCCGACGATGAGATCGACAGGAGAGGGACTGCCCGTCAATTCCAAGCGAACGCCGGTTGCGGTCGCGTCGCTCAGGTCTTGCACGCCAAGCGCCGAATAGTTTTCCTTGTTCGCGGTCTTTTGCTCGCGCAGCTTCGCATCTTCGAGATTGATCAGCAGCGCATCGATCTTATGAGTGTCGGCGGGATAGTTATGACGCTGTTTAACTTGCCACGTCGAGTTTTTGCCGGTCGCGTTGCGAGTCAGTTCAACCGCGACTTGATCGAGCGCCTTGTGAATCGTTATGCCCTGCACCGCCGATAACTTTCCCGTTAGATCGGGATAGAGACTTTGTTGCACAACGCTCTGCGGCGTGCGCGAATGACCGACCCAAATGGCGGCACCGATAATGAGTACGGCGACAAGACTCAATAGCGTTAGATTGCGAGAGTTCATGCTGCCGCTCCCGTGGCGAGACGACTGGCGCGGAGTCGGCGGCGGCGTCGAAATGTCACGATGATCGCGAGTGCGCTTAGTATTAAAGGAATAACGCCGATGTTTACGATTTTCAACACCCACCCGAGTTGTTCGATACCCACATCCAAACTGCGACGCACATCGCGAAGCTCTTTACGAACGTGGCTGCGTTGCTGTTGAAAGCGCTGCACTTCGGCTTCCTGTTCTTTGGTGAGCGATAACGAACCTTGATCGCTGCGCGAGGATTGTAGTTGGGTGAGCTTGCGTTCGGTTTCTTGCAATTCACGGTTGAGGTCTTGCTCCTTGGCGCGCAATTGTTGATCCGCTTGTTGCCGTAGTTCGTTGACGCGGGTGAAGGGCCGGAAAAAGCTCTGCCGGCCGCGCACGCTGATGAGATCGGCGCTGCCGACAAGGTTGTCGACAACGTTTGAGAGGAAATCGCCGTTGTTGGCCCACGCCACCGCATATCGTTGACCAAACAGATTCTGCTGGCGCAACCACATTATGTCCGCGAGCATGTCGGTATCGGCGACGACCACGATGCTGGCGTCGCCTTTCGATTCCTTTAGACGATTCGTACTGCCGACGTTTTCTGTTCCAGTGCTTGCGTCGGAAGTCGGATCGCCGTTTGGATAGGCTGACTTCAATTTGCCATGAATACGCGCGGCCAGCGTGTAACTTTCGCCACTGGCGACAAACCCATCGAGTAGCGTCTGCGGATCGTTCATGACGGAAAATCTTGCGGCCGGCAGTAGTTCCGCTTGCGTGCTCGAGCTGAGCAAGGGTTCGAATTCGACTTTCGAGTTAGCGGATTTTTTGAGAGCGCCCACCGTCATCATATTGATGGCGTCAAGATTCGCGGTGACGACGTCCTTGCTATTCATATTCTTTCGCGGCAGCGCTAGTACTCCTAGATGCCGGCTCGGCGCTTGGCCTTGACGCATCGAAACGGTGAGCGCGAGCCCTTGGTCGGCGACGACTTTCGTCGGGTCGTAGTCGATACCCCATGCCTTGAAGAGCGGACTCAAATCGGATGCCGTGCTACCGCCGCCACCCAAGTTTCCAAATTGAGGGCTACCGGCGGGGTCTTGCTCGGAATGCGGATCGACAAACGCAAGCAGTTTTCCGCCGCGCATGACGAACTGATCGATTGCGTATAACGCGGCGGGCGATAGATTCTTGGGATGCACGAGCAGCAGCAAATCGATGTCTTTATCGATCGCTTTGAGATCGGCGTTTAGCGTGCGAACCGTATACAACTCGCGAAGCTGCGCCAGTATCGACCAGCCTTCGCGCATCTGTCCGGTTTGTTGATCGAAAGTTTGATCGATCGGCAACGATGACAGCACGCCGATGGTGGGACGCTTTGGATGTGCAAGCTTGTAAATCATGCTGGCGACGTCGTATTCGAGAAACTCTTCCTTGTCGGGTTGGAAAAAACCGATCGTTTGTTTTCCGTCGGTCGAGTTGGTCCCCGCCAAACCGAAATACAATTTCTGACCGCCAGCGGCAATTGGCGCCGACTGCAAGCCGAATTGTTCGGCGCGATCTTCGTCGTCGGAAAACGGCTGCGGATCGATCACGGTCAAATGCAGCTTGTCGTTCGATCGTTGCGCCATTTCTTCGAGCATTTCGCGAACGCGTTGAGCATAGGCGCGAATCGCCGGTACATCGCGGCTGGGCTCTTCGGAAAAGAAGAAATACAGATTGATCGGTTCGTCGATGCTCGATAGCACACGCTTAGTTCCGGGCGCAATGGTATATAACTTGTTCTCGGTGAGATCCAGGCGCGCGCCGCGAAACAAGAAAGTCGCGACGACGATGAGGCCGACAAACAACGCGGCCAACACCAGCAGCGCGGTGGCATCGTAGGCTTTCTTTTGTCCGGTGTGAGTGAGTTGGTTGCTCATGTCAATCTGCCTTTTTCATGTCAAGCACAATGGCCGTGGCGGTTAGCCACGCGGCGATCAACGCGCCGAAGTAAATCAAATCGCGCAGGTCGATCACGCCTTTGGAAATCGCTTCGAAGTGAGTGAGAAACGACAGGGACGCGATCACATCGACCAAAGGCTGTGGTGCCCAACCTTGGAACACGCCGAGCACTAACGGAAAGCCGGACAACAAAAATCCAAAACAAACCACCACAGTGAAGATAAAGGCGATGACTTGATTTTTGGTCGCCGCCGATAAGCAAGAGCCGATGGCTAGAAAGCCGCCCGCCATCAGAAAGCTGCCGATGTAAGCAGCGAGGATTGCGCCGTTATCGGGATCGCCCAAGTAGTTCACCGTGATCCACAACGGAAACGTGAGCAGCAAAGCGATCCCCGCGAACGCCCACGCCGCCAAGTATTTCGCCAACACGGCTTCCCACAGCGTGACGGGCAATGTCATGAGCAATTCAACGCTGCCGGATTTGCGTTCTTCGGCCCAAAGGCGCATCGAGATTGCTGGGATTAAGAACAAATATAACCACGGGTGATAGACAAAGAACGGCGCGAGATCCGCTTGTCCACGCTCGTAAAGGCCGCCGAGCAAGAATGCAAACGCGCCGGCGAGAAGGAGAAATATCACGATGAACACAAACGCCAGCGGCGTCGCGAAGTAGCTGGCGAACTCGCGTTTGAAAATGATACTGACGTTACGCATGAGCCGCCTCCTTCGTATTCGGCAAGGTGAGCATGCGAAACACATCGTCGAGTCGACCCGAAGGCGCGCGCGCTTTAAGTTTAGCGGGCGTATCGTCGGCGAGCACGCGGCCGTTGGCGATGATCATCGCGCGATTGCAGACGGCGTCTACTTCTTCAAGGATATGCGTGGACACGATAATGATTTTGTCCTTGGCCATGCGATTGATGAGTGTGCGCACTTCATGCTTTTGATTCGGGTCGAGACCGTCGGTGGGTTCGTCGAGGATCAACACTTGCGGATCGTGCATGATGGCTTGCGCCAACCCTACGCGACGTCGAAAGCCTTTCGATAACGTTTCGATGCTTTGTTGCAGCACGCCTTGCAGCGACAGATGTTCAACGACTTCGTTGCGTCGTTTGACGCGCGTCTCGCCTTGCAAGTCGCGGATGTCGGCGATGAAATCGAGAAACGCGGCGACGGTCATTTCGCCGTAGCTCGGCGCGCCTTCCGGCAAATAGCCCATGATGCGTTTCGCCGCCAACGGCGCTTGCTCCACATCATGCCCGCACACGCGCACCGACCCTTCTGTGGGCGCCAGAAATCCGGCGATCATTTTCATGGTGGTGGATTTGCCGGCGCCATTCGGACCGAGGAATCCAAGCACTTCGCCGGGCGCGACATTAAAGGTGACGTCGTCGACGGCCGCCAGCGGGCCGTAACGTTTCGTTAGGTGACTGACTTCGATCATGTGGTTTCGCTTCCGCTTTGTTGTTGGTTTGCGTTCTCGGTCGCGTATGACCGGCAACCCGCAGTTAAGTTCCGAATCGCTTGCTATCGAGGACGTGCGCACGGCGGGATTTTGGCGAGCGGTCGTTCAGTTCGCAAGTAGAACCGCGGGCTTGATAGTCGGGTGCAGCTGAATAGCGGGAATACGAAGCCATTATTGCTTTTTGACTGCCTGCTCAATAGCGGCCCGATTGGCGCGCAGAATTTTCCGCACCTCGCCTAATGACGGACGATCGGCCATGCGCGTGATTAATTCCGCCAGCTCGTGCCAAGTGCGTCCCCAGGTAAGAAGACGTTCGGCATCGGCGATGACGATTTGCTGAATTTCCGTTAGCCCCGCGCCTGAATTGGCCGCGGCGGGTTTAGGTTGGGTCGGCGGCTTTGCGGCGTTTGTCGATGCAGCGGCGGCTGGTTTCGCGGCGGCTGCGGGTGCAGGCGATTTTTTGATGACCGGTTTCGGCATCTCGCGCGTTGCCTCGGGATCCGCCATGCGATCCGGCTCGCGTGAAGTTGGTTTGGGTAACGGATTTGCACTAGCCAACGGGCGCGTAGCCGGCGTTGTGTCAACCTGAAGCGCGGGGGGTTTAGTTGGCGCTTTCGATTGCGTGGGCGGCGCGATCTGCGCCTGCGCGTACCACTTCGGAATGTCGCTCACTTCCGGCGTGGATTTCACAACGCGCGGAGTGGGTTTAGGGACGGATGTGTCTTGTTGCGGTTCTGCGAGCGGCACGAAGCGATCGACATGCTGCGCGCCGACCAGATTTGCCAAGAACGACATGAGTTCGAGCGCATCGGCAAATTTACTATCGCCCATCTGATGGCGCGCATCGAAAGCAGTTTTGAGTTCGCCGGCTTTTTGTTTTGCCAACTCGAGCACCCAGCGAGTGGGGCGATCGTGCTTGGGCCAAGCTTGAATTTCCGCGTAAGCCTCATCGCTCAATTCGGTGTACTGCAAATGCAGCTCGATGCTGGTTAGCCAGCGATCGATGAGTTCCTTGATGCGCTTCTCTGCGGGGGTCATTGCGGTTCGTCAGCGGCCCTGCGTCTAAGATGCCGACATTATGCCTCGGGGCTTGGCTATACGCGAGCCGCAGCACGCAAGTTGGCCGCGATCCGATCGCGCGAGATGCGACGCGAGACACAACGCAGTGGATGCGCGATACTCGCTTTTTTCCTTCGTAGTGACGAGCAAGGTATGAATCCGAACCTAGCCAATTCCGCGCTATATCGCGAGCAGGCGTTTCTGGGTGGTCGTTGGTGCGACGCTGACGATGCCGCAACCACTGAAGTCAACAATCCCGCCAATGGCGAGATCGTCGGCACGATTCCGCGCATGGGCGCGGCGGAAACTCGTCGCGCCATTGATGCGGCGAACCAAGCATTGCCCGATTGGCGAGCGCGGACCGCGAAAGAGCGCGCGGTGATATTGCGTCGTTGGTTCGATCTGATGATGACCAATCAAGAGGATCTGGCTCGCCTCATGACCATCGAGCAAGGTAAGCCGCTCGCGGAAAGTCGCGGCGAGATTGCCTATGCGGCGTCGTTCATCGAATGGTTTGCGGAAGAAGGTAAGCGCGTATACGGCGATACGATTCCCAGTCACGGTCGCGATAAGCGCATCGTCGTGCTCAAGCAGCCGATTGGCGTGACGGCCGCGATCACGCCTTGGAATTTTCCGGCGGCCATGATTACTCGCAAGGTGGGACCGGCGCTCGCAGCCGGCTGCACTATGGTGGTAAAGCCCGCGGAGTTGACGCCGTATTCGGCGCTCGCCATGGCCGTGCTTGCGGAACAGGCTGGTGTGCCCCAAGGCGTGTTGTCGGTTATCACTGGTAATTCTCGTGCGATTGGCGGTGAGATCACTTCCAATCCGATCGTTCGCAAACTCAGTTTTACGGGTTCGACCGAAGTCGGAAAGTTATTGATGAGTCAGTGTGCAAGCACCGTGAAAAAATTGTCGTTGGAACTCGGTGGCAACGCACCGTTCATCGTGTTCGACGATGCCGATCTCGACGCGGCAGTCGCGGGTGCAATGGCTTCGAAGTATCGCAACGCCGGTCAAACTTGCGTGTGCGCGAATCGCTTGTTGATACAAAGTGGAATTTACGATCGCTTTGCCGCGCGCTTAGCCGAGGCGGCGAGTCAACTTAAGGTCGGCGACGGATTAGAGGTCGATACGAAGATCGGACCGCTGATCGATGCGAAAGCCATTGCCAAAGTCGAACAACATGTTGCGGACTCGATCGCCAAAGGGGCGAAGCTCATAGCGGGTGGTAAGCGAGTAGGGGACAGGGGAACCTTTTTCGCGCCGACGGTATTAACGAATGTCACGCGGGAAATGCTGCCCATGCGCGAAGAAACCTTCGGACCGCTTGCGCCGTTGATGCGTTTCGAAACAGAAGCCGATGCGATCCGACTAGCCAACGATACAGAATTCGGACTCGCGTCTTATTTTTATAGTCGCGATGTGCATCGTGTTTGGCGTGTCGCCGAAGCCTTGGAGAGCGGCATCGTCGGGATCAATGAAGGAATTATTTCGACGGAAGTCGCGCCCTTCGGCGGCGTGAAAGAAAGCGGTGTCGGCCGCGAAGGCTCCAAGTACGGCATCGAGGACTATCTGGAGATCAAGTATCTATGTTTCGGCGGCATCTGAGTCAGCGCTAGCGATGGATCACGTCGATACGGTAGTGATCGGCGCGGGCGTTATCGGGCTAGCTGTTGCCCGAGAAATCGCTCAAGCGAGACGCGAGGTTCTCATCCTCGAAGCATTGCATGAATTCGGCACCGAAACCAGTGCGCGCAACAGCGAAGTGATTCATGCGGGTATCTATTATCCGCAGGGTTCATTGCAGGCGCGTTTGTGTGTCGCGGGTCGCGAACAGCTCTATGACTTCTGTGAACGCTACGGCGTAGCGCATCGTCGCTGCGGAAAGTTGATCGTTGCAACATCGCCGGCGCAATGCCTGGCGCTAACAAAGATTCAAGCGTCGGCCAAGGCCAATGGTGTCGAGCTTGAATTGCTCGATCAACGTCAGACCTTGGACATGGAGTCGCAGCTCTCTTGTCTTGGCGCGCTTCACTCGAAGACGACGGGAATCATCGATTCACGCGCCTACATGTTGACGTTGCTCGGGCAGGCGGAAGCGTTGGGTGCGACGCTCGTTGTTCGCAGTCGCGTTACACGCGGCGCGATCGATCGAGACGGCGTACGACTTTGGATCAATAGCGAACGCGAACCGACTTTGTGTGCAAGGCGCATCGTCAATTGTGCGGGACTTCGTGCCGCGCAAGTTGCGTCGTCTGTTGACGGTTTTCCAGCGGCGCACATACCGCGTTCATATTTCGCCAAAGGCAATTACTTCACATTGAGGGGACGCGCGCCCTTTTCGCGTTTGGTGTACCCGGTACCCGAACCGGGTGGTTTGGGCGTGCATCTGACATTGGACTTGGGTGGCCAAGCGCGCTTCGGTCCCGACGTGGAGTGGATCGAGAGCCCAAGCGATCCGATCGATTACGTAGTCGACCCACGACGCGGCGAAGATTTTTACGAATCGATTCGCAAGTATTGGCCCGGCTTGACCGATGGCGCGCTCAATCCTGCTTACTCAGGGATACGACCGAAAATTTCTGCGCCTGACCAACCGTCGGCAGATTTTCGCATCGACGGTCGGCAGGTTCACGGCATACCCAGTGTGCTCAATCTATTCGGTATCGAATCGCCAGGTCTCACTGCGTCGCTGGCGATTGCGGAGGAAGTGTTGCGAATCGCGAAGATGGATGCCGATCACTGCTGTCCTAATTAATCCGCCGCTCCCGCACCCGATGCTATTTTCCGGCTGATATTTTCGCTGTTGGACAGGCTTTGGCGTGGTTTCAAAGTTGAGCCCCCCCTGATGCTGTCCTAATTAGAATGCAAATTGAGCTTGTTCCGGATAAGGACTCGCGTTTGCGGAGAATCGATCGTCAAGCCAGGTCCACAAATCGCGATGCGTAAACAAATTCATGCGTAACAACGCGACCAGATTCGACAACGACCAACCCCACTTCGATTTCAATTGCAGAAAGCGCAAGATCAATAGCGTGATCAGCACGGTCCAAATTTGAATGCGCACGGCG
>JAYTQU010000320.1:0-18495 GCA_043746555.1 Pseudomonadota bacterium
TGACTTGAATGGCGGACCAGAGTCGTCCGGCAATCATTTGTGGATACACTTTATTGACGTAGTTTTCCTCGCGTAGCTCGCCTTCTTGTTTGCCCGTAACGGCGGCGTAGACAATCACCACGTCTTGCAATGTTTGCGGCACCGCATTTTCTAAAATGCGCTTTAATGTCGCGCGATCTTGATTGAGCTTGAGATCGTTCATCAGTAGACGCATTTGTTCGCAATGACCGGGGTAGCGCATCGTCTTATAGTCCATCGCTTGCACGCGATCGCCATACGATTCCGCCAGCGAGCCCAAACCACCCGATGTGTTGAACGCCTCGTACAAAGTGCCGTCGATTTCAATTTCTTCCAAGCCTTCAAGCGGCGCGCTTTCGATACGTCGTCCGGCCATGATTGCTTCGCAGGGGTTGCCATATTCGTTGATCAAGCCTTCGGTGGACCACGTGAGCGAATACTTGAGTACGTTGTTCGGATGCTGGGGCAGGGCACCAACGCGCAGCTTCACCGTCCGTACTTCATCGAAATGTTTAATGAGTTCATTCGCGGCGATGGAGATAAATCCCGGCGCAAGGCCGCATTGCGGAACGAACGCCCGCGACGCCTGCTGGGCGATTTGACGAACAGCGCGGGTCACTTCCACGTCTTCGGTCAGATCGAAGTAGTGAATGCCTGCTCGTCGCGCCGATTCCGCAACGCGCACATTGCAATGATACGGAAGGCTTGAGATTACGGCATCGACAGGATGACGCTTTAGCTGCGCGTCTAGCTCGGTGGAGCGATTGGCATCCAAACCATGTGCGTGTAAGTGTTTCGATGCGTGCGCACTCGCGACCGAAAGCGCGGTGGTTTCACTGACATCGCCTAAATGCACTTCGTAGGCGTTCGATTCGGCCAACAATCCCGAAATGAGCGAGCCGATCTTGCCCGCGCCCAAAATAAGAACCCGATGCATGAGAATTCTCCGTTGGCCGGCACTGCGACCGCCCATGGTGCCGTACGTTGTTATGCTCGCATTGTCGCTCATTCTGCTAGGATTCCTCCATGAGCGATAACCCACATCGAAAAAATTGGCAGCCAAACAGTTGGCAGTCGAAACCGGCACAGCAACAACCCACTTATACCGATACAGCGGCGTTACAGACCGCGGTCGCAGCGTTGTCGCGATTGCCGCCCATTGTCGTTTCGTGGGAAGTAGAGCAACTAAAGGCGCATATCGCCTCCGCACAGCGTGGCGAACAATTCATTCTACAAGGCGGCGATTGCGCGGAAACGTTCGACAGCTGCGAGTCGGACACCATTGCGCGCAAACTTAAAATTCTGCTGCAGATGAGTTTAGTACTGTTGCACGGAATGAAAAAACCCGTCGTGCGTATTGGCCGCATGGCGGGGCAGTATGCAAAACCGCGATCGGCCGATACCGAGACTCGCGATGGCGTCACGCTGCCGAGCTATCGCGGCGACAATGTCAATCTTCCCGGCTTTACGGCGGCGGAGCGCGCGCCTAATCCGGAATTAATGTTGCGCGGCTATGAGCGAGCGGCGCTCACGCTGAACTTTGTGCGCGCGTTGATCGACGGCGGCTTCGCCGATTTGCATCATCCGGAAAATTGGGATTTGGATTTCGTTCGGCACTCGCCACTGAGCGACGCGTATAACAAAATTGTTCATTCGATATCCGACGCGCTCGATTTCTTCGAAGCGATGAGCGACAGTCCCATTCACGAGACCAGTCGCGTGGATTTCTTCGCAAGTCACGAAGCGTTGTTGTTGCATTCCGAACAAGCGCAGACGCGCCTTATTCCGCGGCAAAAGAAGTGGTACAACTTATCGACGCACTTGCCGTGGATCGGGATGCGAACCGCTGCGCTCGACGGCGCGCACGTCGAATACTTTCGCGGCATTGCCAATCCTGTGGCTGTGAAGATCGGCCCGGCAATGACTACGGAGTGGTTGCAAGGATTGATCGCGACGCTCAATCCCAACAACGAACCGGGACGTTTGGCGTTTATTCATCGCATGGGCGCGAAAGATATCGACAAGACCCTGCCGAAGCTCATTCAAGCGGTCAAGGCAACGGCGAGTCCGGTGCTCTGGATTTGCGATCCCATGCACGGCAACACCGAAACCGCGAACGGTGGATTAAAAACACGACGTTTTGAAAACATCGCGGCCGAATTGGAAAGCGCGTTCCGCATTCACCGCGAACAAGGAACCTATCTCGGCGGCGTTCACTTCGAGCTCACCGGCGACGATGTCACCGAATGCACCGGCGGTGCGCGTGGACTCACCGATGCCGATTTGCAGCGCGCTTACAAATCGACAGTCGATCCTCGACTGAACTACGAGCAGGCATTGGAGTTGGCGATGAAAATTGCGGGACTGGCGGCCGACAACCGCAAATCGAAGTAACCGTACGGGTTCAATTCGTCGAGCGTCAGATTCGACGTGATTGCCCGGAGTTCAGTGCCTGCAAGCTCCATTCCCCCACCGACCATCGTATCAATCGCAGCGTCGGTAAGCCGACTGCTGCGGTCATGCGTCGCACTTGGCGATTGCGGCCTTCGCGAATCGTTAGCGTCAACCAATTCGTCGGAATGTTTTTGCGAAAGCGAATCGGTGGATCTCGCGGCCAGAGCCATTCGGGTTCGGATGCAGCTTCGGCTTGGGCGGGAAGGGTCGGGCCATCGTTCAATGTCACGCCACGCCGCAGTTTACTCAGCGCTTCTTCGCTTAATTCACCGTCAACCTGAGCGTAATAAGTTTTGGGCGTTTTGAATTTTGGACTGCTTAGTTGTGCTTGGAATTGGCCGTCGTCGGTCAATAGCAATAGTCCTTCGCTGTCATAGTCGAGTCGACCCGCGGGATAGAAACCGGGCGCGTCGATGAAGTCCTTCAGGCAGGGACGTCCGTCGTCGCTTGTGAATCTCGTCAGGACACGAAACGGTTTGTTGAACAGTAGTAACTTTGATTCGCTCATGCTTCTAGTTGCTGTGCGGTCTGTTTCACCAAATCGAGAAAGCGTTGGACGGTTGCGGAATTTTCGCCACGGCGACACGCGAGAATGAGCGGCGCAAGCGGTTGTTGGTTTTTGGTGAGAGAGCGGTAGACGACACCATCCATTGCGAGTCGACGCAGCGATGCGGGGACGATGGAAACACCGAGGCCGGCGGCAACCAGATTCAAAGTCGATAGAATTCGCGGCGCTTCTTGTCCGACGCGCGGACTAAATCCGGCGGCGCGACACGCGCTGATGATCGTATCGTAAAGACCAGGGCCGCCAGGACGTTTGTAGAGCACGAAGGTTTCCTTGGCAAGCGATGCGAGCGGCAGTCGTTTTTTGTCGTTGTTGCTGGTTGCAAAGGCATGGCCCGTCGGAAGCGCGGCCAACATTTCTTCTTGCAGCAACGGCGTGACTTCAAGGCCGACGACATCGGCGATGGGCGAACGAATAAACGCGGCGTCGATTGCTTCGCTATGCAATGCTTGGACCAATTCCGCGCTGCCGCTTTCTTCGAGTTCCAACGAAACCAGCGGCGAGAGTTCGCGAAAAGTGCGAATAACTCGCGGCACGAACGGATGAAACGGCGCCGAGCTGGTGAAGCCGACCGCAATGCGGCCCTGTTCGCCGCGCGCGGTGCGGCGCGTTGTTGCGCAGGCGCGCTCAACTTGCGCGAGAATCGCGCGCGCATGCTCTAAAAACGCCTGTCCCGCATCGGTCAATTCCACGCCGCGCGGTTTGCGGCGAAAGAGCTGCACATCCAGTTCCTGTTCCAACAACTTGATCTGTTGACTTAATGGCGGTTGCTGAATGCCAAGCCGTTCGGCGGCGCGAGTCATGTGAGCTTCTTCGGCCACCGCCACGAAGTAGCGTATGTGTCTTAGTTCCATATGCCATATTTATCAGATATCGATTACTAACTCACCATATATTTTACGTTCGCTCCTGAATTCGGTATCGTGCACGCCGTAAATACTTCCACCCTCGCCCCTCAAGGGAGAGAGGGTAAGACGCCCCTGTTTCAATTTGGAGTCGCCCATGCCCAATTTAATCGCCGGCGTTGAAATCAAAGGCGCAATGCGTCCCGGCTACTACGCCATTTTGACGCCGGCCGCGTTGGAGTTTGTCGCCGAGTTGGCGCGCGAATTCGGCGGGCGAGTCGAGAAATTGCTCGCGGCGCGTGTCGAACGACAAATCGCAATCGACGCGGGAACGTTGCCGGACTTTCTTCCCGAGACAAAAAATATTCGCGATTCCGATTGGCGCGTGACCAAGATTCCCGCCGACTTGCAAGATCGTCGCGTGGAAATCACCGGTCCCACCGATCGCAAGATGGTGATCAATGCGCTCAACTCCGGCGCAAAAATGTTCATGGCCGATTGCGAAGATTCGATGACGCCCACGTGGGATAACGTGATCGGCGGACAAATCAATTTGCGCGACGCGGTAAATCGCTCGATTGAATTGCAACAAGGCGAAAAGCACTACAAGTTGAATTCGAAAACGGCGACGCTCCTAGTGCGTCCGCGCGGTTGGCATTTGTACGAAAAACATCTTTTGCTCAATGGAAAACAAATTCCCGGCGCGTTCGTCGACTTCGGTTTGTATCTGTTTCACAACCATGCTTCGCTCAAGGCTCACGACTCCGGTCCGTATTTTTATTTGCCGAAGCTTGAAAGCCACATCGAAGCGCGCTTGTGGGCCGACGTGATTCGTTATTCCGAAAAGCGATTGGGCATGACGCCGCAGACCGTGAAGGTCACGATTTTGATCGAAACGATTCTGGCCGCATTCGAGATGGACGAGATTTTGTTCGAGTTGAAGGAATTTATCGTCGCGCTCAACTGCGGTCGTTGGGATTACATCTTCAGCTTCATCAAGAAGTTCAGTCGTCGCCCCGACTTCGTGTTGCCAGATCGCGCGCAAGTGACCATGGCAACGCATTTCTTGTCGTCGTATTCGCAGTTGCTGATTAAAACTTGTCATCGTCGTGGTGCGTTCGCGATGGGCGGCATGGCGGCGCAGATTCCGATCAAGAACGATCCAAAAGCGAACGACGAAGCGATTGCCAAAGTGCGCGCCGACAAAGAGCGCGAAGCGGGCAATGGTCACGATGGAACGTGGGTCGCGCATCCGGGCCTCGTGCCGGTCGCGATGGAAGTTTTCGATCGCTACATGAAAGGCCCCAATCAACTCGACAAGAAGCGCGATGACGTGCACGTTACCGCCGCCGATTTGCTCAAGATTCCGAGCGGCACGATTACCGAAGCCGGCGTGCGCAATAACATCGGCGTTTCGATTCAATATCTGGCGGCATGGCTTGGCGGCTCGGGTTGCGTGCCGATCCATAATTTGATGGAAGACGCGGCGACCGCCGAGATTGCCCGTGCGCAGTTGTGGCAATGGATTAAACATCCAAACGGCAAGTTGGACGACGGCCGCAAAATTACTGTTGAACTGGTCCGCACTTGGTTGCGCGAAGAACTAAACACGCTCAAGAATCAAGTTGGCGACGCGGCCTATGTCTCCGGCAACTACGAGCACGCAGGCAAGTTGGTGGACAACATTGCGACCGCGGATTCCTTCGAAACATTTATCACCTTGCCGGCCTACGCGGCAATCGACTAACTCTTTACTCTATATTTTTCACTCCACTGAGGTTTTTCAATGAGCAACTCCGCTGCCGATCAACTCCGCAAAGAATGGGATTCGCCTCGATGGAAAGGCGTCAAGCGCGCTTACACCGCAGAGGACGTCGTGCGTTTGCGCGGCACCGTTAAGATCGAATACTCGCTGGCGCGACAGGGTGCCGAAAAGCTGTGGCGATTTATGAATGAGAAGCCGTTCGTGAATGCGCTTGGAGCGCTCACCGGTAACCAAGCGATGCAGCAAGTCAAAGCGGGACTCGATGCGATTTATCTTTCCGGCTGGCAAGTGGCAGGCGATGCAAATTTGGCCGGCGAGATGTATCCCGACCAATCGCTGTATCCCGCGAATTCCGTGCCGGCGGTGGTTCGTCGCATCAACAACACGTTGTTGCGCGCCGATCAGCTCTATCATGCCGAAGGCAATAACAGCATCGATTGGCTCAAGCCGATTGTGGCCGACGCCGAAGCCGGATTTGGCGGCGTGCTCAATGCATTCGAATTGATGAAGTCGATGATCGATGCGGGCGCTGCGGGCGTTCACTTTGAAGATCAACTCTCGTCCGCGAAGAAGTGCGGCCACATGGGCGGCAAGGTGCTTGTGCCGACGGCCGAAGCCATCAGCAAGCTCGTTGCAGCGCGTTTGGCAGCGGACGTGTGCGGCGTGCCGACCGTGCTGATCGCGCGCACCGATGCGGAATCCGCCAACTTGCTCACTTCGGATGTGGATGAACGCGATCGTTCATTCATCAGCTCCAAGGAACGCACTAGCGAAGGTTTCTTTCATGTGAAGGCCGATGTGCATCAAGCCATCGCACGCGGTTTGGCCTATGCGCCGTACTGCGATTCGATCTGGTGCGAAACCGGCACGCCGGACTTGCACGAAGCCAAGATCTTCGCTGAAGCCATCCACAAGGAATTCCCAGGCAAAAAGTTGTCGTATAACTGTTCGCCGTCGTTTAACTGGAAAAAGAAACTCGACGACGCCACCATCGCAAAATTCCAGCGCGAACTCGGCGCAATGGGTTACAAGTTCCAATTCATCACGTTGGCCGGTTTCCATGCGCTTAATTACTCGATGTTCGAGTTAGCGCGTGGCTACAAGTCGTCGCAGATGACGGCTTATGTCGGCTTGCAAGAAGCCGAGTTTGCGGCCGAGAAGAACGGCTACACAGCCACCAAGCATCAGCGCGAGGTGGGCGCAGGCTACTTCGACGACGTCACGCAAACATGCACCGGCGGCAAGTCGTCGGTGACGGCGATGAAGGGCTCGACCGAGGAAGGACAGTTTCATAAATAAATAATTGGACTGTTGACTTCGATGCGATAGTTTCTTACAACTGCGCACCAGAAGATCAACTAACGAACTCACTCGCGCCGTGCCGCAAAACGCGGCGCGAGTGAAGAGCGAGACGGAGATCGCTATGACCGATTCACTATCCGATACCTTTCAAAAGGCGACCGCTCCGTTCAATCCCGAGTGTCGGCTTTGTCCGCGCCTCGTGAGTTACCGCAATGCCGAGCGTCGCGCCTATCCCGATTATTTCAACGCTCCCGTTCCGCCCTTCGGCGATCCGAACGCGCGACTATTAGTCGTCGGGTTGGCCCCGGGTTTTCATGGCGCGAACGCAACGGGCCGGCCGTTCACCGGCGATCATGCGGGCTTGATTTTGTATCGCAATCTGTATGAATTTGGGTTCGCGTCGAAACCTGAGTCGGTCTCGTCCGACGATGGATTGGTTCTGATTAACTGTCGAATCACCAATTCGGTGAAATGCGTGCCGCCGGAAAATAAACCGCTGCCCGGCGAGATTCGCCTTTGCAGTCGCTATTTGATTGCCGAAATTCAATCGCTGCCGCCGCGCGCCGTCATTCTGTCGTTAGGGGTCGTTGCACACAAAGCCACTTTGGAAGCGCTCGGTGAGCAGCATACGAAGTTCAAGTTCGCCCATGGCAATGAATACGCGCTGGCCAATGGCGTCACGATGATCGATTCCATGCATACCAGCCGTTACAACACAGCGACTAAACGTTTAACCGAGGAGATGTTTCGTTCGGTCGTGGCGCGAGCCAGGGAGTTGATAGACAAGTGATGCGTGATGGGCAGGCGTGAACAACCGTCGACTCTTGCTCATCACCCATCACGCTTCACATTCCGTACAATTAAGGAATGCCCTTCGACGCGAAATCCTTTCTCGACACGCTATCGACGCATCCTGGCGTATATCGCATGATGAGCGATGACGGCGAGATTCTGTACGTCGGCAAGGCGCGCAATCTCAAAAACCGTGTGTCGAGTTACTTTAGCGGCAAGCCGCAAAGCGCCAAGACCATGGCGATGGTGCAACAGATTGCGAATGTAGAAGTTACGATCACGGCATCCGATACCGAGGCGCTGTTACTTGAATACAATCTCATCAAAAAGCATCGTCCGCGCTACAACATCTTATTGCGCGACGACAAAAGCTTTCCCTACATGCATTTGTCCACCGATCAGGATTTTCCGCGGATTAGTTTTTACCGCGGCGCGCGCAAGCAGTCGGGAAAATTCTTTGGGCCGTATCCCAGCGCCGGCGCCACGCGTGAAACACTGGCGCTGCTGCAAAAACTTTTTCGCTTGCGACCCTGCGATGAGTCTTACTTCGCCAATCGTTCGCGGCCATGTTTGCAATATCAGATCAAGCGCTGTTCCGGTCCTTGCGTCGGGCTCGTGAGTAAAGAGGCCTACGCGCAAGACGTGCAGGATGCGATCAAGGTATTGGAAGGACGCAGCGGTGAACTGATCGACGAGCTCGGAAAGCGCATGGAGCAGGCTGCCGCCGAATTACAATTCGAACGCGCGGCGCGATTGCGCGATCAAATCAACGCGATTAACGCCATTCAATCGGGACAAGTGATTAGTCGCGGCGCGGGCGATTGCGATGCCGTGGCGTTGATTTCGGAACACGGGCAACACTGCGTGGCCGTGGTATTCGTGCGCGGCGGTCGTAACTTGGGCAGCACCAATTTTTTTCCGAAGGCCGGCTTGGAGGAGGGCGCCGATGCGTTGGCCGCCTTTCTTGCTCAGTACTATCTCGCGCGCGCAGCGCCTGCGGAAATTTTGGTTAACTTTGCGATCGACGATGGCGATCTGTTGGCGGCAACGTTGAGCGAGCGTGCAGGTCATCCTGTTTTGATCCGCCACCAACTGCGCGGCACCCGCGCTCGCACCGTCGCGATGGCGCGATTGAATGCCGAAGTTGGGCTGCGCATGCGCGTCGCCGATCGCGCGTCGCTCACCGTCCAGTTGGAGCAATTGCAATCGGTGTTCGCGCTCGCGACGTCGCCGCAACGGATCGAATGCTTCGATATCAGTCATACGATGGGCGAATCGACGGTGGCATCGTGCGTCGTATTCGGAATCGAGGGTCCGCTGAAAGCCGACTATCGCCGTTTCAACATCGATGGCCTCGCGCCCGGCGACGACTATGGCGCGATGAAGCAGGCACTGTCGCGTCGCTACGCGCGCATCAAGCGCGGCGAAGTGGCGATGCCCGATGTGCTATTGATCGACGGTGGACCGGGCCAACTCGCGCAGGCGATTCACGTGCTCGCCGAGATGGAAATTAATGGCGTCACACTGATCGGAGTCGCGAAAGGCGCGGATCGTCGCGTTGGGCAAGAGCGGTTGTTCTTGGCCGGTCAAGAAACCGCGACTATACTGCCGCCCGATTCATCCGCACTTCATTTGATTCAACGCATTCGCGACGAGGCGCACCGCTTTGCAATCACCGGTCATCGCAATCGTCGCGCAAAAACACGGCGCGAATCCGTGCTCGAATCGATTCCCGGTTTGGGCCCGCGTAAACGTCGCGAACTGCTCAAGCAATTCGGCGGTTGGCAGGGCGTCGCGCGCGCCAGCGTCGCTGACTTGGGCGGCGCGCACGGCATCGGTCCGCAATTGGCGCAAGCGATCTTCGATTCGCTGCATCCCGGCGGCTGAGCGGTGAAATTTCCCATCGCTAACGTTTTGACGTTCACTCGCATTGCGATGATCCCGATGGTGGTCGCGTTCTTCTATTTACCGGAACGCTATGTCTGGGCGGATCCGGCGGCAGCGATTGCGTTTATCGTTGCCGCGATTACCGATAGCCTCGACGGATATTTTGCGCGTAAGTACGGACAAACAACGGCGCTCGGCGCGTTTCTCGATCCGGTTGCGGACAAGCTGATGGTTGCAACGGCGCTCATTCTGTTGGCGAGTCAGGATGTCTCACGATTGAAACTAATCTGGTTCGATCCGAGTGTCATCGTCACCGTGACGGCCGCAGTCATCGTCGGTCGCGAGATCGCGATCTCGGCGTTGCGCGAATGGATGGCGATACTCGGCGCGCGCCGCAAGGTGGCGGTATCGGCGCTGGGAAAAATTAAAACCGTATTTCAAATGACGGGACTGTCGATGATGCTGTTTCGCGAAAATCTGTGGGGGCTGCCGATCTACGAACTCGGTCTGTATTGCCTCATCGTGGCCGCGTTTCTCACGCTCTGGTCGATGATTATTTACTTGCGCATGGCGTGGCCCGAGTTGCGCGGCAAGACGCAGATAATCTCGTGATCGATTCGCAAATCGGTGCATGGATTATTTTTGCGCTCACGATTGCGATGAGCTTGTTGGGTCTTTATGCCACGCCGCAACTGATCGAGCGTAGTTTGTTTCGACCGTATTGGCTTTTGCGCAAACGCCAATACGATACGCTCTTCTTGAGCGGCTTCGTGCATGCCGACTTGGCGCATCTCATTTTTAACATGATGACGTTCTATTTCTTTGCGTTTGCCTTAGAGCTGCGTATCGGCACTTCACGATTTGTAGTGCTGTACGCACTCGGCTTGACGCTCAGCGAGCTCGGCACGTATCTCAAGCACCGCAACAATCCCCATTATGCGACGCTTGGCGCGTCGGGGGCGATTTCAGCGGTACTGTTCGCATCGATTGTCTATTTTCCAAACAGTAGTTTGTTCGTTTTTCCGTTGCCCATTCCGATTCCTGCGCCACTGTTTGCGGTGGGCTATTTGGCGTACACGTATTGGTCGGCGCGGCATCCGCATGGGCGGATTAATCACGACGCGCATTTTGGTGGGGCGTTGACGGGGCTCGGGTTTGTTGCAATGACGGAGCCGAGCGCGTATCGGTACCTACTGAACTTCTTGCACTAGATTCGGCGTTTGGGCTGCTGGTTCCTTTTGTGCTCGCGGCTTTCGCGAGAAGCGCTGCGTGAGCCGTTGCGTGTACACGAGTAACACCGGCACTACGATCAACGTGAGCAGCGTCGACGCGATAACGCCGCCGATCACCGCGCGACCCATCGGCGCTTGCATCTCGCCGCTGTCGCCAAAGCCGATGGCCATCGGCAACATGCCGAAGATCATGGCAAACGTGGTCATCAAGATCGGTCGCAAGCGAACTTGGCCTGCTTCGAGAATGGCCTCTTGCAGCGGCTTTCCGGCGCGCATTGCGCGATTACTGAAATCCACGAGCAAGATGGCGTTCTTCGTTACCAAGCCCATGAGCATGATAAATCCGATGATGGAAAAGACATTGAGGGTGGTGCGGCTTACCAATAACGCGAGCATCACGCCGGCAAGGGACAGCGGCAACGAACTCATGATCGCCAGCGGCTGCACGAAGCTGCCGAACTGCGAGGCGAGAATAAGGTAGATAAAGATCACGGCCATTCCGAGCGCGGCCATGGCGCTGGTCATCATTTCCATCATTTGTTCTTGATCGCCGCCGATGCTGTATCGATATCCTTCCGGCAGCGGATACGCTTTTGCAATTGCCATCACATCGTTGCCGACATCGCCAGCCGGTCGACCTTCGGCGTTCGCAAAAATTGTCGCGCGGCGTTGCAGGTCTTGACGGCGTATCGCCTGGGGACTCGTCGACGGGACGAAGTCGGCCACCTGACGCAAGGGCACCAAGAGAGGCGAGCCGTCGGCCTGCGTCCGCGAACTCACGAGATATAGGTTTCCCAAATCCGCGGCGAGTTGTCGCTGCTCGAGCGGTAAGCGAACGACGACGTCGTAGTTTTCGCCGTCGGCTGCGAGCCATTGGCTAACGGTATCGCCTGCAACCAAAGGTCTTAACGCGCGACCGATTTGCGCTGTGGAAATACCTAAGTCGCTCGCGAGTTCATTCTTGATGCGAACGGTGACGGCTGGATTCGTGCCTTTCTCGCTGCTCTCAAGATCGGCAATGCCCTTAACGCTTGCGAATTTCGCCATGAGCTCGTCGGAAATTCTTTTCAACGTCGCCGGATCCGGACCGAGGATGTTCACCGCAATGGGACGATTGAAGCCGACGGTCAGTTCGACGCCCGCGATGCGCGCAATACGTTCACGAACCGATTGCTCTATTTTCTTTTGCGATCGCCGCGAAGCGACATTGCGATCGGTGAGCAACAACATGAGTTCCGCGTAGTTCTTTCCTTGCGATGTGCCGACGGTCGCCAAGACGCGATCGATATCGGGAAATTCTTTCAGCGCGGCCTCGACTTGACGAGTCTTTTGATCGGTGTAATCCAGACTCGATCCCGGCGCGGTGCTGATGCGCAACGCGATCGCGCCTTGATCCGACTGTGGCATGAACTCGCTGCCGATCAGCGGCATCAACAAGAAACTGCCGAAGAACGTGCCCGCGGCAATCGCCAATACGCTCTTGCGATGCGAGAGCGCCCAACGGAGGATGCGATCGTAACGATGATGCAACCACTCGATGCCGTTTTCCATGCGCTCCATCAGGCGCGCGATGCGTGGCCATCGGCCGAAACGATTTTCCGGCGGATCATGCCAAATAGACGAGAGCATCGGGTCGAGCGTAAAGCTGACGAAGAGCGAGATGAGGACGGCGACCGTCACCGTGATGCCGAATTGGTAGAAGTATCTGCCGATCACGCCGGGCATGAACGCCACCGGCACAAACACAGCGACAATGGCCAACGTGGTTGCGGTGACCGCCAGGCCGATTTCTTTTGTGCCGTCGAGCGCGGCTTGCATCGCGGACTTGCCCATTGCGATGTGGCGCACGATATTTTCGCGCACCACAATCGCGTCGTCGATCAGCAAACCGATACAGAGCGACAGCGCCATCAGCGTAAGGAAGTTCAATGTGAATCCCAACGCGAACGTCACGGCGAATGTCGCAATGACGGCGATGGGCAATGTTAATCCCGTAATGATGGTCGAACGCCACGAGTGAAGAAAGAGAAACACGATTAAGATCGTCAGCAGCGCGCCTTCGATAATGGTCGTTTTTACGTTATTGACCGAGCCTTCGATAAACTCTGCATTGGAGTACAGCACCTTCACGTGCAAATCGGGCGGTAATTCCTTCTTCAAGTCAGCGACCGCTTTGGTCACCGCTTTGCCGGTCTCCACGATATTGGCGTCCTGCACTTTCATGATTTGCAATCCCACCGCGCGCTCGCCACTTAAGCGATACAGCGACGTTTCTTCCGCTTGCCCGTCGATCACTTGCGCAACTTGATTGAGATGCACCGGGGTGCCGGCTCTTTGCGCGACGATGATGTTGTCGAATCCGGCGCGATCTTTGATGCGGCCCGCGACGCGAATCAGTCGTTCGGTTGCGCCTTGGCTAATTCCACCTGCGGGAAGATCTTGATTGGCCGCTTGTATGGCACCGATCACTTGGTCGAGACCGACGCCGTAACTTTCCATTTGCGCGGGGAGCAATTGAATCTGCATTTGCCGTTGCACCGCGCCGTTCACCATGACCGCGCCGACACCGTGCGCATTTTGCAGCCGCTTAACGATGGTTTGCCGCGTAATGTCCGACAGGTCGCGTAGCGATCGCGAATCCGACGTCACCACCAACTCGACGACGGGTTGTTGATTATCGTCGGTCAATGTGCGGCTGATGGTGGGCTCCGGCACATCGCGCGGAAATTGACCTCGCACCAGCGCCACTTTATCGCGGACTTCTTGTGTGGCGATGTTGACGTCGGCGTCGAGACGAAGTTCGGCCGCGATTTGTCCCGATCCTTCCCAGGCCACCGCGCGAATTTCGCGCACGCCATTCACGGTGTTGACGACGTTTTCGATGGGCTTGATGAGATCGCTTTCGATCGCTTCGGGCGATGCGCCGGGATACGAGAGCTGAATCACGACGACGGGATTGGCGACGTCCGGCATCTGTTCGATACGCAAACGCAGGTACGAGAAAATTCCCAGAACGAGCAGGGCCACCATGACCATGGTGGCGAACACCGGCTGTTTAATGCTGGTTTCGGTGATGATCATGGCGAGTTTCTACGAAGCATTAGACAAAGCAGGGGCGATGAGTTTGGCGCGCACGCCGGGCTTCAATTCGGCAATCGGCGTCACGATAACTCGCGAAGCGGCGGCTAAGCCTTCACGAATCTCGCTCATGTTAGTGCTCGCAAATTCATCGCCGACGATGACGGCGCGTTTCACGATTTCACCATTCTGCAGCAACAGCACATAGGATTCATTGGCGTCGCGATGAATCGCGCTCTTGGGGACGGCGAGTAGCGGTGCCGTCTGTTGCAAAACCAATTCGCCGTCGGCGAACATGCCGCCCTTCAGCGCGCCATCGGCATTGTTCACCGACACATAAACGGTCAGCGAGCGTGTTCCTTGCTGAGTCTGCGGATTGATGCGTTCGACTTGTCCCGTGAATTCGCGCGCGCCAAATCCATCCACGGTGAAGCGGGCTTCTTGTCCGGGCTTAATCGTCGGGACGTCGGCGACCGGTACCAACGCTTCCAATTCCATGGTCGACAAATCCACTAACGCGAGTAGCGGCGTATCGGGCATCACTCGCTCGCCCACCTGTACATATCGGGTCGCCACAACGCCGTCGAAGTCCGCGCGAATTTCCGTATCGTGCAACGCATTCTCTGCGAGCCGCACCTGAGCTGCCGCCGCTTCGGTGTTCGCCGCCGCAACATCGTAGGCGGACTGCGTTTGGTCGAAGGCGTTCTGCGAAATAAGTTTACGATCGAGCAACACGACGCTGTTGTCGCGATTCTTACTCGCAAGACTTAGGTCCGCCTCGGCCTTGTGCAAAGCGGCCGTGCGCGCATCGAGTTCGGCAATAAGATTGCGCGGATCGATGCGGCACAGCAATTGATTCTTGCGGACGCGATCGCCCTCGCGGACGTGCATTTCGAGTAGTGCGCCGTCCGAATGCGCTTTGACGACGCCGTGACGCAGCGGGGTCAACGACCCGGTGAGCCGCAAAGTGCGTGTTAACGGCCGTTCCTGCACGGTCAGTACGTCGGCCGGAGCCAGTTCGTAAACGGTCGTGACCGTCGATTTGGGCTTCTTGTCGCGGGTAAGAGCGAATAAGCTTCCGAACGCTAGAACGCCGGCGATGGTCGTGGCAATCAAGACCTTGCGACGCGACACATTGCGACGCGACAAGAACTCGGAGAGTAGGGATAGGTGCATCTTGAAACTTCCAGTGGCCGAAGCGCTGACGCGATATGGCGCTCAAATAGCGGTGAAGGGTGTATTAGCCCGGTTAGGGTTTATGACGCGGGCCGATGTCGAAAGGTTGCAACGATAATTCAATTGCATCAAATTCGTCGAAACCGAACTTGGTGCGAATGTCCGTATCAGCAGTGCTGAATTCGGCGCCGCCGATGTGCAGCTCTCTTTTCCTGCCGAGCCGATCGCAACTTATGAATTTCAGGGCGACACTCACCTGCGTCTGAGCGAGTGGTTGTATCGCTTGCTTTAACGTCCAGCTTACGCACGTGTGCTAGAAATAAAGTGACGACAACGCGTTTGCGAAGGTTTAGCGTGCATTGACCTGACGCGCCGACCAGCGCACCATCGCCTTTTGTTTTTGGCGCGTTTCGATCTTTCGAGGGTGCAGCATGAATACGGTCACAGTAAGTCGCACGATGGCGCTCGATCACGAACACATGGCGGCAGCTCTCGTTCCGGGCACGCCGCGAAAATTCGATCGTCGCTCGTTTCTGAAACTCACGACTCTTGGTTGCGGCGGATTCGCGTTGGCGATGTATCTGCCCGACGGCGAAGCAAACGCCATTGTCGGGACCAATGACGCGGAACGGTTCGCACAGCTTAATGCGTTCATCAACATTGCGGCCGATGGACGCATTACGATCTATGCCGGTAATCCCGACATGGGGCAGGGAGTAAAAACGTCGATCCCGATGATTGCGGCGGAAGAACTCGGCGCGAAATGGAGCGATGTCACGGTTGTGCAAGCGCCGATCAACCGCGCTTTATATGGAGAACAGCGCGCCGGCGGATCGACCACCACGCCGCGCTGCTTCGATCAAATGCGTCGCATCGGCGCCGCAGCGCGTGAGATGTTGATCGGTGCGGCAGCCAACATGCTCAACGTGCCGGCGAGCGAATGCAAAACAAGCGATAGTCAGGTCGTTCACGCGCCTTCCGGACGCAAGTTGGCGTTCGCACAAGTCGCACCGGCCGCCGCAAAACAACCCGTACCGTCCGTAAGTTCACTGAAGTTCAAAAACCGTAAAGACTACGTGTTGTTGGGAACGGCGGTGAGCGGCGTCGACAATCCCGCCATCGTTACCGGCCAACCGCTGTTCGGTATCGACACGCAAGTGTCAGGGATGCTGCATGCCGCCTATCAGAAATGTCCGCGCGTTTACGGCAAAGTGAAAAGCGCAAATCTCGCGGCGATCAGATCGCTGCCCGGCATCGTCGATGCGTTCGTGTTGGCGGGCAACGGCGAGAAGAACGGTTTGTTGTCCGGCGTCGCAATTGTCGGCAAATCCACTTGGGCGGTGTTCAGCGCGAAGAAGAAACTTAAAATAGATTGGGATGAGTCGCAAGCTTCTCGCGATAGTTGGACGCATCTGGTCAAGCAAGCCGAATCGCTGATCGACCGGCAAGGCGACACGGTGGTGAAGCGTAGCGGCGATGTCGACGCGCAATTTACCGATCGCGATAACAAAACGATTACTGGTTTTTATACTTATCCCTTTGTCTATCACGCGTGCTTGGAGCCGATGAATTGCACGGCGCATTTCCGTTCGGGACCAATGCCGACGCTTGAAGTTTGGGTGCCTTCGCAAGCGCCGGGCCGCATCATTCCGATGGCGAAGGAAATGTTCGGCGTTGCAGCAGAAAATGTCACGATCCATTTGACTCGACTCGGCGGCGGATTCGGTCGACGCGGTAGTTTGGAATTCGTGTGCGAGGCGGTGGCGATTTCGCAGCGAGTCGGCGCTCCGGTGAAACTCACGTGGACACGAGAAGACGATTTGGAGAACGACTACTTTCGCGTCGGGGGATTTCAATCGCTGAAAGGCGCGGTGAACAAGGACGGCAAATTGGTGGCATGGGATCAACATCTCATTGGGATGAGCCACCACGGCGAACCCGCGAACGGCGTGTATTTCAGTGAGACGGAATTTCCGATGCTGAATGTCGACAACGTGCGTGGCACACGCACCCTGTTGCCGATCAAGACGCCGACCGGACCGTGGCGTGCTCCGGGTGCGAATACGATGAGTTGGCCGGTGCAGAGTTTTATTCATGAGCTAGCTCACGCAGCGGGACGCGATCATCTCGAGTTCTTACTGGAGATCATGGGCGATCCGCGTTGGTTTGAACCGAACAATGTGCGCTCGCTCAATACCGGCCGCGCTGCCGCAGTCATCAAATTGGCAGCTGCAAAAGCCGGTTGGGGGAAAACGTTACCCAAGGGTCGCGGGTTGGGATTGTCGTTTCACTTCTGTCATGCCGCGCATGTTGCGGAAGTGGCGGAAGTGAGTGTCGATGCGAACAATAAAGTGACTGTGCATCGGATAACTGCCGCAGTCGATATCGGTCCAGTCATCAATATGAGCGGCGCGACGGCGCAGGTTGAAGGTGCAATCATCGATGGTCTTAGCACAATGCTGGGTCTTGAAATCACAATGGAAGACGGCCGCATGCAGCAATCCAATTTTCACAACTATCGAATGCTTAGAATCGCGAATGCTCCTCAAGTGGACGTGCATTTTATTCAAAACGACTTTGCTCCGACGGGTATCGGGGAACCGGCGCTGCCGCCGCTGGCTCCCGCGATTGGGAATGCAATTTTTGCCGCGACCGGTCATCGTATTCGTACGATGCCGATCAGCAAAGAAGGGTTTTCGATTTGAGGCGAATATCATTGCGCGCTGCGGTCGTTTTAATTTAGTCAATCTAGAAGGGGAGTCGAACATGAAGAGATCGATGTTGTTGATCGTGGGATTGTTATTCACGGCCGGCGCATTTGCACAATCCGCGCCGGAAGTAACACTGACGCGTCTTGACTGCGGAGTATCGCCCGCGCCATCCGATGTGGCGCGTTTTTCGGATACGTTTGCATACAAGGATTTCAAAGTGCAGCTCACCTTTAGCTGCTATTTGATCAAGCATGGCGACGACTACATGATTTGGGACGCCGGTAATCCGATTGGCTCGCCGACGGTGAAGACACCGATAGTCGATCAACTTGCACAACTCAAAATCAAGCCCGAGCAAATCAAGTATCTAGCGATCAGTCACTATCACGCCGATCACACCGGTCAAGCACCGTCATTTCCAAAATCAATTTTGCTTATCGGCAAAGGCGATTGGGATGTTTTGACTGCGCCGACGCCAATTCAGATGGCCAATCCCGCGCCGTTTGCAAATTGGATTAGCGGCGGCGGTAAAGTCGAAGCCGTTCCCGTCGACAAAGATATTTTCGGCGACGGTACCGTTGTGATGCTTAACATGCCCGGCCACACGCCGGGTCATCACAGTTTGTTGGTGAGACTCAAAGAAATGGGCAACGTGCTGATCAGCGGCGAC
>JAYTQU010000321.1:0-8397 GCA_043746555.1 Pseudomonadota bacterium
CTTCCATTTCAACGGACACAAATTGCTCAAGGCAAATCCCGCGTGTGCCGAGGCACTAGCGAAGTATCGAATCAACCCCGGCAACGTCGGCCGTGGCAGCAAGCGAGATCCGCAGTTCGCGGAGATGATTGAAGTCGCGTGCGCCAACAACAAGCCGGTACGCATCGGCGTGAACTGGGGCAGTCTCGATCAAGATTTGCTGACTCGCCTGATGGATGAGAATTCCAAAATGACCGCGCCCCTCGACGCCAACGATGTGATGCGCGAAGCGTTAATTGTTTCCGCACTCGAAAGCGCCAGTCGTGCGGAGGAACTTGGGTTAGCACACGACCGCATCGTCATCTCGTGCAAAGTCAGCGGCGTGCAAGACTTGATTGCGGTGTATCGCAATCTCGCCAAACGCTGCGCTTATCCGTTGCACTTGGGGCTCACAGAAGCGGGAATGGGATCGAAAGGTATTGTCGCCTCGACCGCGGGCATGGCCGTGCTGCTTCAAGAAGGCATCGGCGACACCATTCGCGTCTCGCTCACACCGGAGCCGAATGGCGATCGCACTAATGAAGTCATCGTCGCGCAAGAAATGTTGCAAACGATGGGATTGCGTTCGTTCATGCCGATGGTCGTTGCCTGTCCCGGCTGCGGCCGCACAACGTCCACGTACTTCCAAGAGTTGGCGCAAAAGATTCAAGGTCACCTTCGTCACCAAATGCCCGAGTGGCGCAAACAGTTTGTCGGCGTAGAAGATATGAGTGTCGCGGTGATGGGTTGCGTGGTGAACGGACCCGGAGAAAGCAAACATGCGAACATCGGCATCAGCTTACCCGGCACGGGTGAGCGGCCGATTGCGCCTGTCTACATCGACGGTGAAAAAGGCCCGACACTCAAAGGCGAGCGCATCGCCGAAGAGTTTCAATCGTTGGTCGATGACTACGTTTCAAAAACTTATCCGCGGAGGACTGCATCATGAATGCCACCACAAACATCGTATGCGAACTTAAAGGGCAACGCTGCAAACCCTGCGAAGGCGGCGTCCAACCGCATTCACTGACGACTAGCAAGGAGATGATGAAGCAACTCAACACTGCGTGGATACTGAGCAAACATGGCAAGCAGATTTGCCGCGAATACAAATTCAAGGATTTCTATCGAACGATGAGCTTCGTCAATGCAGTGGCACACATCGCCAACATTGAAGATCATCATCCCGATCTTGAAATTGGTTACGGTAATTGCTCAATTACCTATTCGACACATGCAATCGACGGCTTGTCGGATAACGATTTCATTTGCGCCGCGAAGATCGACATACTGCAGATCGAATAGGATTTCTGTGGCAAACCTTTACGCCGACGAACCCGAACAGGAGCCCGTTGTCGTTCCTTATCTTGAGTTATCGCCAGATACGTTGCGCAGTGTGATCGAATCGTTCGTGCTGCGCGAAGGCACCGAGTACGGCGTTACCGACTTCTCACTCGAACAGAAAGTCGCGCATGTGATGCGTCAACTGGAGCGCGGCGAAGCAAGAATCATGTTCGATCCAAACAGCGAATCTGTTACGATTTCCGTCAGCCCTTCGGCGGCTTCTGCCGATCGTCCAGTCCCAGCGATCGACCAATAATCTCTTTCATGATTTCATTGCTGCCGGCAAAGATGCGCGAGATGCGTGCATTGGCAAACATTCGCGAGATCGGATACTCATCCATGTAACCGGCGCCGCCGTGCAATTGGAGGCACTCGTCCATTACACGGCCTTCGAGATCGGTGGTCAGCAGTTTTGCTTCCGCCGCGGTCGGCACGTCCAACTTGCCGTCGTTGTGCAGCAGCACGAGTTGATCGACAAAGCATTGCAGTGCATCGATCTGCGCACGCATCTCGGCCATCTTGAAGCGCGAGTTTTGATAAAGCCCAATCGGCTTACCGAAAGCTTTGCGGTCCTTGATGTATTCAAGCGTGACATCGAATGCCTTCTGCGCGTGGCAAATTGCGCCTGCCGCCGACATCAGACGTTCTTCCGCAAGAAAGTGCGTGAGATAGCGAAAGCCCTTTAGGGGATCGCCGAGCACGTTGTTCTTTGGCACCTTGACGTTGTTGAAAAACAGTTCCGATGTGTCTTGCGCCTTAAGGCCGAGCTTCGCGAGATTACGGCCGCGCTCGAATCCTTCCATGCCGCGCTCGACCAAGAACAATCCCAATCCATGCGACACATTCGGATCCGTCTTCGCGGCAACAATGAACAAATCGCCGATCTGTCCGTTTGAGATATACGTCTTCGAACCGTTGAGCAGCCAGTAATCGCCTTTGTCTTCCGCGCGCGTTCTCATGCCCGCGAGGTCGCTGCCGGTTCCCGGTTCCGTCATCGCGATGCCGAGAATCGTTTCGCCCTTGATGCACTTCGGCAGAATGCGCATTTTTTGTTCTTCATTGCCGAGATGTCCGATGTACGGCCCGACCAGACGCGAATGCAGCGACATGAAAAATCCGCCTTCGCCGTGCAATCCGTTTTCTTCGATTAAGATTTGTTCGAAACGAAAGTCTTTGATATTGGCCCCGCCGTATTTTTCGTCGGCCCAAATCATCAAGTAACCTTGTTCACCAGCCTTCTCAAATGCCTCGCGATCGACGAACCCTTGTTTGCGCCAGCGTTCGCCATGCGGACCGATTTCTGATTGGAAAAAGCGCCGCGCTGTTTCGCGGAATTGATCGTGTTCGGGTTCGAAGATAGTGCGTTGCATACGTATTGGAATTGATTAGGTGTTAGTCATCAGGTGTTAGCCGGAGCGAGAGTCTAGCTGGCGACTAGCCACTGACGACTAACCACTTCCGCCTTAGCGCGGTGGCATTCTGATTGCGCCATCGAGTCGCACACATTCGCCGTTGAAGTAGCCGTTACGAAGCATTTCAAGCGCGAGCGATGCAAACTCGTCCGGCGTACCGGTTCGTTTTGGAAACGGCACGGATGCATCGAGTGCCGCGCGAACATTGTCGGGAAGATTTTTTAGCAGCGGTGTATTGAAGATGCCGGGAAGAATCGTGTTCACACGAATGCCTTCGCCCATCAGATCGCGCGCGATCGGCAACGTCATACCGCAAATACCGGCTTTCGACGCCGAGTACGATGCTTGTCCGATTTGCCCGTCTTGCGCCGCAACCGACGCGGTATTCACAATCGCACCGCGTTCCTTGTCATCGTTTAGCGGCGGCAATGTCATCATTCCCGCAGCAGACTTGGCGATGCAGCGGAACGTGCCGACGAGATTGATCTGAATGATCATGTTGAACGCATCGAGCGGAAAGTGTTTGATCGCGCCGGTGGTCTTGTCGCGGCTTGCAGTTTTGTTCGCATTACCAGTGCCGGCGCAATTGATGAGAATTCTTTCTTGGCCTATGGCCGCTCGTGCTTTTGCAAATCCGGCGTCCACGTCGGCATCGCTCGTCACGTTCACTTTGCAGAAGACGCCATCGAGCGATTTCGCAACCTCCTCTCCCTTCGCTTCATTCATATCGAAGATGGCGACTTTCACGCCGTGACTTGCAAGCGATCTCGCCGTCGCTTCGCCTAATCCGGACGCGCCGCCGGTAATGACTGCGGAAATGGATGAATCGAGTCTCATTTTGGCTCCTTTGATTTATAGTCGTTCAACGATTGTGACGTTGGCGAGCCCGCCGCCTTCGCACATTGTCTGCAAACCGTACCGCTTGCCTTGCCGATGCAACGCATGCACCAGCGTCGTCATTAATTTTGTACCGGATGCGCCAAGCGGATGTCCAAGCGCAATCGCGCCGCCATTCACATTTAATTTAGCCGGATCGGCGCCGGTTTTCCTGAACCACGCAACCGGCACGGACGCAAACGCTTCGTTGACCTCGTAGAGATCGATATCGTCGAGTTTCATTCCGGTTCGCTTGAGCGCACGCTCCGTCGCCGGAATCGGGCCTTCGAGCATGATGACCGGATCGTGACCGACAACCGTCATATGATGGATACGCGCGAGTGGTTTTACGCCGAGTGATTTGAGTCCCCGTTCGCTAACGACCATCACGCCCGATGCACCGTCGCTAATTTGACTCGACGTGGCCGCAGTAATGCGCCCGCCCTCAACCAGCAATTTGACGCCACGCATCGCTTCGAGATTCGCATCGAAGCGAATGCCTTCGTCCACTGTATGCATCGACGTTGAACCGTCTGCCGCTGTTACTTCGATGGGCACGATCTCTTTGTCGAAGTAACCCGCCTTGGTTGCAGCGATTGCGCGTTGATGACTGTTGAAGGCGAATTCGTCCAGCTCGTCCTTCGTCAGATCGTATTTTCTCGCCAACATTTCCGCACCGGTAAATTGGCTGAATTGAATATCGGGATAGCGCGCCTGCATCGCCACACTCATCGAAGTCCCAAAGCCATTCTTGGCCGGTAATTGCGAAGCCAACCCCATCGGCACGCGACTCATGCTTTCGACGCCCGCGGCGATGACCACATCCATCGATCCCGACATCACCGCTTGCGCCGCGAAGTGCAGAGCCTGTTGCGATGAACCACATTGTCGATCCACCGACGTCGCGGGAACGCTTTCCGGAAACTTTGCGGACAACACGGAATTGCGCGCGATGTTGTGCGATTGCTCGCCCACTTGGCTAACGCAACCCATGATCACGTCTTCGACCATGGCGGGATCGGCTTTGACTCGATCGATTAAAGCGTTCAATATTTGACCCGCAAGATCCGCCGGATGCCAACCCGACAACTTACCGGCCTTGCGGCCACCGGCAGTGCGCGCTGCCGCAACGATATAGGCTTCGCTCATGGAGGTTTCTCGTGCTTGCTATTGAAGGAGACAATAGACACTATTGCGAGGAATTAATCAATCGGTTAATAAGGGCGCCTAATAAAGAGTCGATGAGGTATTTAGGTTGCGCAAGAAGGCTGACAGCGTTCCCGCGAGGCGATTCAAACTTAGCAAGCAGCGTTCGCGCCGCGCCGGGCGGCCCGCCGCCGCCGATCGCAACTCGCGCGATCCGTTGCTCGATGCGGCCAGCCACTTATTGAACGAGCGCAACAGCATCGATGTTTCGCTCAGCGAGCTGGCGAAATATTCCGGTCTGAATTCCGCGCTCGTGAAGTATTACTTCGGCAACAAGGAAGGCCTAATGCTGGCGCTGCTGAAGCGCGACGCCGCCAACGCGGTGCACGAACTTGAGCATTTGCTGGCCGCAACCATTTCTCCGGAAGAAAAGATCCGACGTCATATTGCCGGAGTCATTGTGACCTTTCATCGCTCTCCATACCTCAATCGATTACTACACGCCATGTTGGACGACCGCGCATCCAACACCGATAGCGCCAAACAGATCGCCGAGTTTTTCGTCAAGCCCTTTGTCAAACTGCAACGTAAACTTCTCGATCAAGGCGTCAAGGCGGGTACGTTTCGCAAAGTCGATCCGATGTTTTTCTACGTGAGCGTATTAGGCGCGTGCGATCTGCTGTTTAACGCGCGGTTTACACTGCGCGCGGTATTTCATACGCCGCGCATCACGGACTCGTTGCGTGCGCGATATGTCGATCATGTTACGCATCTTGTGTTGCACGGAATTGCAATCAAGTCAAAGTAAGCCCATGCACCCCTTCATCCACGCACAACAGGCGCCGGACAAACTTGCTTACGTAGTTGTCAACGGCAAAGGGATTACCGGCGAACAAGTAACGTATCGAGAGTTGGATCGCCGCTCGAATCAGGGCGCGCAATTGTTTCGCTCGCTGGGGCTTCAAGTTGGCGACGTGATTGCGCTTTGCATGGAAAACAACGCGCAATATTTGGAAATCGCCTGGGCGACGCAGCGCTCCGGAATCTATCTTACTTGTATTTCATCCAAGCTTACGGCGAACGAGGTGGAATACATTGTGAAGGATTGCGGCGCAAAGGTATTTATCACTTCTGTCGGTTTGGGTACGCTGGTCGATGAGCTCGTTCCGTTGCTGCATAACGTTGCGCTTTACATCGTCGGCGACCAGCATCGCCATTATCTCTCGTACGAAGCCGCGACCGGTGTCATGCCTACGACGCCCGTGGCCGATGAAACGTCCGGCGCGGACATGCTTTACTCTTCGGGCACAACGGGTCGGCCCAAAGGCGTGAAAGCCGCCCTTACCGGCGATCCGATCGATGCGCCCAATACGATGACGCAAATTGCACAAGCGTTCTTCAAAATCGATTCTTCCACGATTTATCTTTCGCCCGCGCCGCTTTATCACGCCGCGCCGCTGCGCTGGTGCATGGGTATTCAAAAGCTCGGCGGCACGGTTGTCGTGATGGAACACTTCGATGCGCTCGAAGCGCTTGCGCTCATCGAGAAATATCGTGTGACCGCATCGCAATGGGTGCCGACACATTTTGTTCGGATGCTGAGGCTACCCGAGAGCGTGCGTAAGAGATATGACTTGGCGTCGCTGAAAGTAGCCATCCACGCGGCCGCGCCTTGCGCGATTCCGGTGAAAGAACAAATGATCGCCTGGTGGGGACCGGTGATTTATGAGTACTACGCCGGCACGGAAGGCAACGGCATGACGTTCATCACATCGAACGAATGGCTGGAAAAGAAAGGTTCGGTTGGCAAAGCCGTGTACGGCGAACTGCACATCTGTGACGACAACGGCAATGAACTACGTGGCAACACCGAAGGCGGAGTGTACTTTTCTGGAGCACGCGAGTTCGTGTACCACAACTCACCGGAAAAGACCGAGCAATGCAAAAACGCCAAAGGCTGGACCACGCTCGGCGATATCGGCTACGTCGACGACGACGGCTATTTGTTTCTCACCGATCGCAAAGCCTTCATGATTATTTCCGGCGGCGTAAATCTTTACCCGCAGGAGATCGAGAACCTATTGGTCACGCATCCTAAAGTATTGGACGTCGCCGTCGTCGGCGCACCCGATGAGGAAATGGGCGAGAAAGTAGTCGCCGTCGTTCAACCGGTAAATTGGAGCGATGCTGGCGATGCATTCGCCGCCGAACTGAGTGCGTTTGCTCGCGAACACTTGAGCCATATCAAAACGCCACGCCTGATCGAATTCACAAAAGAGTTACCGCGCCACCCCAACGGCAAACTCTACAAGCGCCTGTTGCGCGATGCGTATTGGGGAAAGAGCGGCGGCGGAATTGTGTGAAGCTTGAAGTTCGCACACTAATCCCAGCGCTCAGTCGACAAACATCGATGCTGTTCGCAGAATCTCGCGAACGATCATTGATTGATGGACTACCGGTCGCACAATGTGTAGACTCGTTGATACATCTACTGGAGATACCTATGTCCGCCAAAGCGCAACTAACGGTACAAACCTGGGGCAACAGCCTGGCGGTGCGGATTCCGGCTCGCGTTGCACGCGCATCGCGTTTGACAGTTGGACAGCCTGTCGCTGTTGAGGTCGTTGATGGCATGATAGTCGTCAAGCTGGAGGGCAAGCCGAAATTGACGCTCGCGCAGAAGCTAAAGGTGTTTGACCCGCGCGTGCACGGCGGCGAGGCAATGGCGAGCAAGCGCGCTGGTGTCGAGGCGGTATAGTGGCAACTCTCAAGTCTTGGGTTCCCGATCGGCGCGACATCATTTGGGTCGACTGCAATCCACAAGCAGGCCGTGAAATGAAGGACATGCATCCGATGCTGGTGCTATCGAATAGGATATTCAACGAGCGTACTAGCATTGTTATTGGATTACCGATGACGACTGCCCCAAGCAACGACACCAACCCATTCGCGGTCAGATACGTTGGTCCGCGCGGCGTCATCGGCTATGTACTCGGACACCAACCCAAATCGTTCGACTGGCGAGTACGTGGCGCAAAACCGCATCCGTGGAAACAAGTTACCCCTGCCGTATTTGCAGCCGCATGTGAAACACTCAACGAGATAATTGCTGTGAGCGGTTAATCCCAACGGCAAGCTTTGCGAACGCCAGGGCCGTGCGATGCGTATTGGGCAAGAGTGGCGGGCTTTCTCTTTAGTGCTGTTTTACCGGCGTGCTAAAGGACGAACCCGTGCGTTCAACACAACGATCACTGCAATGACACTGACTGCCGCGATTCCAATAAATCTGAATAGAGAACGCACGTTGGTCACGGTCTATTTCTCGAAGCTACCACGTCACGCCTCGTGAGAATTCGAGCCTTCAAGATCGGCCGCATCGAACTGGTAGTCCAATAGATCACCTGGTTTGCATTCGAGCACAGCGCACATCTTTGCGAAAGTACTAAAACGAACACCACGCACTTTGCCGGACCGCAATAGCGATAGCTGTGTTTCGGAAATTCCGATTCGCGCACACAGTTCCCGGCCTTTCATCTTTCGTTTCGCCAGCATCACATCGAGCGTGACAATGATTGGCATCAGTCGAACTCGTCGTTCTCGG
>JAYTQU010000322.1:0-3092 GCA_043746555.1 Pseudomonadota bacterium
GACGCCACCGCTGATACTGGGCTTGATCCCGACCGGCATCGGTCTCGCCTATCTGATCTATTATTTCGTCGAAGAGCGCAAACAGCTTGTGACCAAGGATCCAGTCGGCTAAGTCGACTGGCGCTAATTTGTAGCGAGGCGCTGTCGCACATCGGCGTCAACATGCAACTTGAGTAAGGACGCTCCAGCCGCCAAACTCCCGATCCAGCTCAATGCACGGTCCGGGAGAGGACATGACGGCGGTTGAATCGGAGTGCCCATCCAATCGAGATGACTCGACGACTCACTCGTCGATAAATTCCGCGGGGCTACACCCGAGCGAGATTGTCGCCGCGCTGCGCGCGCGAGTTCTGACACTCACCCCGGCTGACATCAATCTCGAATCTTTTTCGACCGCGACTTGCGCTTGGGGCGTGGTCATCGAGACCGCCCATCCCGATGCGGTCGCGAGCCTAGTAGTGCTCGCCGACGGCTCCGTTAGTTTGTACGTCAGCGACGGAAACGGCTGCGTGGGATGCGGCGCGCATCGCGATGTACGTTTTGCCGGCGCCGAGCTGCTTGAAGTGGCGCAGCGCAGTTTTACGCTTGCGGTGCGCACCGACGACATCGGATATCCGCCGCCCGGCAACATTCGGTTTTATTTTCTTTGCTTCGACGAATTGCGCTCAGTGCAAGTGCGCATCGAGGATCTGAACAGCACCGACGCGCAACTTTGCGCGCTCTACTTCGCCGGCCAGCGCGTGATTAATTCGATCGAACGCGTCGGCGCCGGACAGAGTCTCGAACACGAGATTCGCCTTGCATTGTCGTCATCGGCTCCCATACTTAAAGGATCGACTGCATGCTTGTCTGTTGGAAATGCGGTGCGTCGCTTGCGCACCTAAGTCTGCCTTTGCCTCGGCTCGACGAATGCACGTCTTGTCGCGCCGAGTTGCATGTCTGCAAGCTGTGTTTGTTTTACGACGTGAGTAAGGCCAAACACTGCCGCGAAACCGTGGCCGAAGAAGTTCGCGACAAAGAGCGCGCGAATTTTTGCGACTATTTCAAGCCGCGAGAAGACGCTTACTCCGGCCGGCGGAAAACCGAGGCCGAGAAGGCGCGTACGGCATTGGAAAGTTTGTTCGGTAAGAATTAATGGAGCTCAAATTGATGTTGAAGTGGATCGTTACTCTCGTTCTTGTGTCACTCGCTGTGAGCGCTTACGCCGAAACGCGCTACATCTCCGACGAACTCGCCGCACCGATGCGTCGCGGACCGTCGATCGGGTACAAAATCATTCATGCTGGTTTGCCGAGCGGCACGCCGCTGGAAATACTCGGCGAAGACAAGGAGGCCGGCTTTACGCAAGTACGCATGCAGAACGGTACCGACGGTTGGGTGCCCACGCAATTCCTCACGGCTGAACCGATTGCTCGCGATCGACTGGCGGCGGCAACGAAGCGAATCGAATCGCTGACAGCCGAATTGACGAATTTGCGTCAAAGTATGAAAGCCGAGCAGAGCGCGCGCAGTAGCGCCGAAGGGTCGTCTAGCGAATCGAGCAAGCAGGTAAAACAATTGCAAACGGAGCTGGGCGAAATTCGGCGCGTCTCCGCCGATGCGGTTGCTACCTATGAAGAAAACCAGACGCTTAAGGCCCAAACCGAGCAATTGCAGACCACAACTAACGATCAGTTGCGGCAGATTACATCGCTTAAATCGAACGAGTTGCAAATGTGGTTAGTGGCTGGCGGGGGTCTCGTCGTGCTTGGCTTGATTCTCGGCGTGGTCATCAAATCTCGTCCGAAAACTCGCAACGGATGGTGAGCCTAGAACTATCGCCGTGACGGGTTACTGCGTTGGCGGGACAATGCGCTTGCGGTGGCGATTGTCCGTCCTGCAATTCCCCCGTTGTTCTTCCTCTTATTCGTCCAGCGCCACGCCTTTTTCCTGAGCGCGTTTGCGCATTGCCTTACAGTTTTCCATTCGAATTGTGTCGCGATCCGCTAACTCCTTGGTGTTGTGCATCATCGATTTCATGCCGGCGCGTTCGGAGTCACTCATAAGGTTGTAGCCGCAAATGTGTTTACCGTCGCGGTCGAGTTGCTTGGGATCGCTTTGCGAACTGGGCGAACTGGGCGAACTGGCGGCGGTTTTAGTCGAGCTCGTCGGTTCTGCAGCGATTGCTTGACTCGCGACCATGAGTGTCGTTGCGAGTGTTGTTGCAGTGACGAGTATCAAGAAGTGCGTTCGGCCGATTTGCGTGGGCATAATTCCTCCTCAAAAAGAAATGAAGTCGCCGATCGCTGATCGAGAGCGGCGGTACCGTGGGGAATTCTTTGCGAGTCGGCACGGTGCGTCAGTACGTGTTTACCGAGACCATTGTTTTCGCAGAATAAAAATGAGCGCCGAATGTCGCAGCATTGAAAAGGGATGATAAAAAAAGTTTCAAGCTCGCGCGATATTCGCTAGTGAAATGGGCGTTCGCGCCATGAGTCCGCGCGCCTCGGGACGCGACTTGCTATCGCTCGGCTCACGCGTGGATTCCGCGCCTTCGACGGTGCCTAACAGGAGCGATCGATTGCGACCCTGATGTTTAGCCGCGTATAGCGCTTTGTCCGCTATATGGGCCATCGCGCTGTACGTCAACACGGCATCCGCGTTAGCGGTCGATGCGCCAACACTCACACTGACAAACTCATTCACCATCGAAGCCGCGTGCGGTATCGCTTCTCGGATCACGCTCTCCACGATGTTGTAAGCGACGGCTGCCACTTCCGCGGCATCGCGATCAACCAACAACGCGATGATTTCTTCTCCGCCATAGCGAGCCACCAACTCCTCGCGTTGCGGTTTGATTGCATGCCGCACGGCCGTTGCGATGCGCCGCAAACAAACGTCGCCCGCTTGGTGACCGTAGTGGTCGTTAAAGCGCTTGAAGTAGTCGACGTCGATCATCAACACCGCCAGTGGCCGCTGCAAGGCAACCGCCGTGCGCCAGGCGGTACGCGCACGGAACTCGAATGTTTGTCGATTGAGCAAGCGCGTCAATCCGTCTCGCGCGGCCATTTCTTCAAGCGACAAGCGTTCGAGAAATGCCGTTCGATTGGCGT
>JAYTQU010000323.1:0-4342 GCA_043746555.1 Pseudomonadota bacterium
GAATAGCACCGTCTCCGCCGCGCCGCAAATACCGGTGCGTCGCAGCTTCGCATTTTTAACAATCTCGCACGCCATGTTTACGTCGGCGTCATGATCGACATAGACATGACAATTGCCCTCGAGATGTCCGATCACCGGCACACGTGCTTCTTCTTGCACCCTCGCGATCAAGCTCTTGCCACCGCGCGGTACTAACACGTCGAGGTAGTCGGTCATGTCGCTCAACAGATACCCCACGGCGGCACGGTCTGTCGTGGGCACGAGTTGAATGGCGGCTTCAGGCAAATTCGCAGCTTTAAGTCCCGCAACCAGGCATTCGTGAATTGCTTTACTCGATGCGAAACTTTCCGACCCGCCGCGCAAAATCGCCGCATTACCGGACTTCAAACACAGCGCGCCCGCGTCGGCGGTCACGTTGGGACGACTCTCGTAAATAATACCGATCACACCGAGCGGCACTCGCACGCGCTGAATACGCAAGCCGTTCGGCCGCGTCCATTCCGCAATAACGGTTCCGATCGGATCGGGAAGCTCAATGATAGTTTCGATGCCGGCGGCGATCGCTTCGACGCGCGCAGCATCCAGCTTGAGTCGATCGAGCATCGCAGCGCTTAAGCCGCGCTCTTGGCCGCCGCGCATGTCGATTTCGTTCGCCGCGAGAATCTTCGCGACATTCAGACGCAATGCGTGCGCAGCCGCTTGCAACGCGCGATTCTTCGCAGCCGTACTTGCGAGCGCGAGTTCGGTGGCAGTTGCAACCGCAGCGCGACCTATTGGCTCCATGATGGAGCCGATTTCGGAAATCGATGCGTGGGCGGACATGCTCGAACTCGATGTAGGGGAAAGGAATACTGCCATAAGAGTACCGACTATTGACTGTAGGTAACACAAAAGAAGGCACGAAGCGCCCTGACAACTTTCTACATCGAATCGCCCGCCGCCGCTGGCAATGCGGTGACAACCAAATCGTCCCGATGAATCAGCTCATCGCGCCCGCGAAATCCCAGCAGCGCCTCGATCTCGCCGGATTTGCGACCCCGAATGCGTTCGGCGTCATCGCTGGAATAGGCGGATAGACCGCGCGCCAACTCAAGGCCGCTGCCATCGCGCACCACGACCGCGTCGCCGCGCTCGAATTTCCCGTGCACGTGGGTCACGCCCGCCGGCAGCAAGCTCTTACCTCGACGCAGCGCTGCGGCGGCGCCGGCGTCGACGCGCACTTCGCCGGCTGGTTGCAGCGCGCCCGCGATCCATTGTTTGCGCACGGTGATGGGATTGGCGGTGGGATAAAACCAACTGCACCGTGCGCCGGATTCCAATCGCTTGAGCGGATGCTCGGCGTGTCCCAACGCTACGCACATGTGGCACCCGGCGGCAACCGCAATTCGCGCCGCCTCAATCTTGGTGGTCATTCCGCCCGAACCGACTGCCGAACTGGCCGCACCGGCCATGCGTTCGATCTCCGGCGTGATGCCATAAACTTCGGGAACAAATGTGGCGTTGGAGTTCTTGCTGGGATCGGCCGTATACAACCCGTCGACATCGGAGAGCAACACCAGACAATCGGCGCTGATCATTTGCGCAACCCGAGCGGCCAATCGATCGTTATCGCCATAGCGAATTTCGCTGGTCGCGACCGTATCGTTCTCGTTGATGAGCGGGATCGATCCAAGCCGCAACAGCGCACTGAGCGTCGTCCGCGCATTGAGATAGCGTCGACGCTCTTCGGTATCCCCGAAGGTCAGCAGGATTTGCGCAACCGTGAGTCCGTGCGCGTCCAACACTTCCTTCCAGGCATGGGCCAAACGAATCTGACCCACAGCGGCCGCCGCTTGTTTCTCGTCCAGCTTGAGCTTGCCCGCAGCCAAGCCAAGATGTCGTCTCCCGAGCGCAATGGCGCCCGACGAGACGAGCAATACTTCCTGTCCGCGCGCGCGCAACCGCGATACGTCGGCGGCTAGCGTCTCCAACCACGCACGATTGATCCGGCCGGTGGCCTGCTCCACCAACAACGCCGATCCGATTTTCACGACCACTCGTTTGGCGTGCAGAAGTGGTTGGGCGGATTTGCGAGGGCGGGAAGTCATGATGAGAATTCGAAGTAGTGAACGCGACGGCAAATTCTGCCTGGAGTTGCGGGCGCTGTCGCGATAAATGGACAAGCGAACGATTCGTCCGATGACCGCTTCCCGTTGCCTGTGCATCGCAGACCCCCTAAGATGCGTCCCGCCGGTGCCGTTCGGTGGCAATCGGTAGCCATTTTTTTTGAGGTGTCACGTGGCCAGAGATTTAAACCCCCTTGCCGGGCAGTGGTATCGCGACCTGGAAGACCAAGAAGTGTTCCAGGTTCTGACGGTCAATCCCGACGAAGAGCTCTTGGAGATTCAATACGAGGACGGCGATGTCGAAGAAATCGATCTCGACACGTGGCATGAACTCGATCTAGAAAAAACCGCGCAGCCTGAAGGTTGGACAGGCTCGGACGACGATGACCTCGACATCGACGACGAGTGGGACAAAGATGAGGAAGACGACGACGATGACGACTGGGACGATGACGATGAAGATGACGACGACATCGACGACGAGTACAACGACAGAAACTAATCGCCGTCAACTTTACGCGCGCGCCGAAAGTCGAGGGGTTTTGCCTGCTCGTCTTGGCGAATAACGAACTACCGGCCGGCGGCCATTTGTCGCTTTTTGTCCTTCATGAAACGAATTGTTTTATTTCTTGCCACTAACATCGCCATCTTGGCGGTGCTATCCGTGGTCATGGAACTATTGGGCGTGGATCGCATGTTGGCCGCGCGCGGTCAGAGTTCGCTGGGCTTACTTATCATGGCCGCGATCTTCGGTTTCGGCGGTTCGTTTATCTCTCTCGCGCTCTCGAAGTGGATGGCGAAACGCGCGATGGGCGTGCACGTCATCGATCAACCGCGCAACACACAGGAAGCGTGGCTTATCGAAACCGTGCGCCGACAAGCGCAAGTGGTCGGCATCCGCATGCCGGAGGTCGGCATCTTCGAGTCGCCCGACATGAACGCCTTCGCCACCGGCGCACGGCGTAACGCCGCATTGGTCGCGGTGAGCAGCGGCTTACTCAATACCATGTCGCAACGCGAAGCGGAAGCGGTGCTCGGTCATGAAATGTCGCACGTCGCCAATGGCGATATGGTGACCCTCGCGTTGATTCAAGGCGTGGTCAATACGTTTGTGATTTTTCTCTCCCGCGTCATCGGCGGATTGATCGACAACGCGATCGGCGGCAATCGCGAACGGCGCGGTCGTGGACTGTTCTATTTTCTCATCGTCATGGTGCTGCAGGTGTTGCTCGGTATTTTAGCGAGCATGATCGTCGCGTCGTTTTCGCGTCGCCGGGAATTTCGGGCGGACGCCGGCGGTGCGCAACTATCGAGTCGGCAAAACATGATTAGCGCGCTGGAACGCCTGCAACAACGAACACCCGCGCCGTTGCCCGAACAAATGGCGGCGTTCGGCATATCCGGCGGCAAGTTGGCTAACCTGTTCGCCAGCCATCCGCCGCTCGACGTTCGCATCGCGGCGTTGCGCAACACTGCTTAAGTCCCGCGCAGCGCGCGCAATTCGCGATCGATGGCCTGACCCAACTCTTCAATCGTGTTGGGCTTTAGAATCAATTCGCGAATGCCGCACTCGTGGGCCGTCTCGCGATCCTCGGAACGCAGATAACCGGACGTCAGCAAGATCGGCAAATCGCTGCGGATCTTACGCACTGCAACCGCCAATTCGAAACCGGTCAGCCCGCGCATCGACAAGTCGGTGACAACCGCGTCGAACGCAGTCGGATGCGCCGTAAGTGCGTCGAGCGCTTGTTGCGGATCGACAAAGCCGGTCACTTTATAACCGATGCGCTCCAACACGCGCGTAATTAAAAACACCAGCGGCTCCTCATCGTCCACGTAAAGCACATGCTCGCCCGATCCGCGCACCGGATCGAGAACCGGCGCATCGAGCGACGCACTGGCGCCGACGGCCGCAGGAAACAGCGCGCGGAATGTCGTCCCCTCGCTCACCGTGCTATCGACTTCGATCGTGCCACCGTGTGCTTTTACGATGCCATGCACCACCGCCAATCCCAATCCTGTTCCTTGGCCGGTTCCCTGGCCCGCTAATTTCGTCGTAAAAAAAGGGTCGAAGATGCGATCGAGTATCGAGGCATCGATGCCGCTGCCCGTATCCGCGACGGACAGGCACGTGAAGTGACTCGCTCCAAGTTCGCTATCCACTATGACGGCGGAAAGGCCAATCTCAATCACTCCTTGCTTATCGCCGATCGAATGCGCTGCGTTAGTCACTAAAT
>JAYTQU010000324.1:0-8115 GCA_043746555.1 Pseudomonadota bacterium
CGAATCCGTCACTCTGTAAGAATCGGTATTTTTTGAACAATCGACGGCGTAGCGCATTCCATGGCACCGGAAAATAGAGGCGACGGTCCACTGTGCAGCGGTTAGTTGAAAGGCCAGTTAAAAAGCTAGTTAAAAAATTCCGCGCCCAAGGTGTTGAGCGCTTGCAGGCCTTCGGCAATGTGTGCGCGCATCAAGCGTTCGGCATCCGCCGCTCGGCCGGCCACAATAGCCGCGGTAATGCGCCGATGTCCGGCGTTGGCTTTGTCGATTCGGCGTGCGTTATAGAAAGTGGTAAACAACAGCCGATATACCGGCACGCGCAGCCGCTCGACAAATCCCCGTACATAGTGATTACCGGAGCCTTCAATAATGAGCCGATGCCACTCGTCATTAAGACGCGCAAAATGCTCGTGGTCCCCCGAGTGCTCCAACGCATTCAATTCGGCCTGCACGCTGGAAAGTTTTTTCTTCAACGCGGGCTCCAGCGCCGCGGCAAACTCGGCGGCGGCAAGACCTTCCAGCGCCATGCGCGCACGATAGATCTGTTGAATCTCGTCGCGCGTCAATTGCTTGACCGACGCGCCGCGAAATTCTTCGATCACCACCACGCCTTCGGTCGCGAGCCGCTGCAATGCTTCGCGCACACGACCGCGAGTAGCGCCCAGTTCGCGAATGATATCGGCCTCCACCAACCGATGTCCCGGCGCAAAGCGGCCCTTGCGCACGCGTTCACGAATCCAATCGACCACATCGTTCACGCCGACGGTTTTTCGTCGCGACTCCGCGCGAAGCTTTTTCGGCGCTGTAATTTTTCCGGTAACGCGCGCTTTACTCATGCAACGAGAGCCTCATCGATAATGCACCTGTTCGTCAGTATGATGAAAAACGTTGTGCGTTTTCAATGTCATTCGAATCGCCCCATTACGTTACTGAGTTTTGCGTGAGCGACATCGATCTTGTATTCGCCGGCGATTTGGTCTTGGACGAGCCCGACGCCGATCACTGGTTGAGTGGCATCGCGCCGGTCTTGCAAGCCGCTGATGTTGCCATCGGTCACCTGGAAGTGCCGCACACGCTGCGCGGTCGTGAACTTGCGGGCGATGTCCCCGCCCCCGGCGCACATCCGGATCACATCGCCGCCATCGCTCGCGCAGGATTTCAAGCGGTATCGCTTGCCGGTAATCACATTGCCGACTGCGGTCCGCAGGGCATCGCCGACACGATCGATGCATTGACTCGCGCTCACTTTCGGTTCGCGGGTACGGGACCTACGTTGAGCGATGCCCGTGCCCCGGCGATCCTGCAACACAAAGACACAAACATTGCGCTACTCAGTTACAACTGTGTCGGTCCCGAATCGTCTTGGGCGACCGATACTCGCGCGGGATGCGCGTTTGTTCGCATCGACACTGCCAACGGTGAACCGATCGCACCGGCGGCGGCGCTTGATCGTGCAGAACCCGATTCGTTGCGGCAAATGTCGAGCGATATTGCAGCTGCGCGAAAGCACGTCGACATCGTGATCGTCGCGTTACACAAAGGTATTGTTCACACGCCCGCGCGACTCGCGCCTTATGAGCGAGAGGTTGCCCACGCCGCCATCGATGCGGGCGCGGACATCGTGCTCGGCCATCACGCCCACATTGTGCGTGGCATCGAGCGGTATCGCGGCAAGCCGATTTTCCACGGACTGGGAAACGGTTGCGTGGTAACGCGGGCGTTAAGCCCCGATCAATCGCATCCTGCGCGCGCCGCGTGGGCGCGCAAGCGACGTGAGTTGTTCGGCTTCGAGCCCGATCCAACATACTACCTAGCGCCGTTTCACCCCGACGCGATTAACGCCATGCTCGGTCGTGTGCGCAAGCAAGGCAATGAGATGCGAGTGGGATTTGTTCCCGTACATGTCGAAGCGCCAGGCAGACCTGTGCTCGCGAACGCGAATCAAGTTAAACGTATTGCCGACTATATTGAACACATTACTAAAGACGCGGGATTGCCGGCTATTTCAACCACCTTTGACGGCGAGTGCGTATGGCTGAGTTAGAACGCGACGCTATAACCCTGCCGCCACAACGCGGTCCGCTCTTTTATTTGGGCGCGATCGGATTGGTTGTGTTGATGGTTGTGGGAACGCTTGCGGTGCTTGGCCGCCACGTCGGCCGGCCGTTTCTCGGCGCGATTGAAATTATTCAAGCGGCGATCTTGCTCATGGCATGCGCGTCGGTGGTCATCGCCACAATCAGCGAAGCGCACGCTGCCGTACATTTGTTAACCGATCGTCTCGCTGCCAAACCGAAACACTCGCTCGCCAAACTTGCCGCGTTCTTGTCGGCGATATTTTTCATAGGACTTACGGTGGGCGGCGTGTGGTTGGCGATGGACTATTGGCATGCGCACGAAGAAAGCGAAGTTCTCCACATCCCGTTTCGGCCACTGCGCGCATTAACTGCGCTCACCATGGCGAGCATCGCGTGCGTGTATCTCTATCGCACATTCCGATCTTCGCTAAGTCATAAGCCTGCGAGCGATAGGCAATGAATGGTCAGCTAGATGGCGTGTTCGGCGTCGTTGCCTTACTAATCTTACTGACGCTTGGTGTCCCCATCGGCGTTGCGATGGGCTTGGTCGGCATGGCGGGCCTTGCTCTTTTAGTAGGACTTGAACCGGCGGTCATCAAATCCGGCGTAGTGTTATTCGAAACCTTCACGCGTTACGAGTTGGGCGTTCTGCCGCTTTTTCTATTCATGGCGCATGTATGTTTTTCCGCTGGCGCGAGCCGCGACTTCTTCGACGCAGCGGCGCGCCTCTTCGGTCATCGACGCGGTGGACTCGCGCTCGCGTCTATCGGTGGATGCGCAGGCTTCGGCGCCGTAAGCGGATCGAGTTTGGCCACCGCAGCAACCATTGGACTCATCGGTCTGCCGGAGATGCGCAAGCGCGGTTATTCCGATGCGTTGGCTACCGGATCGATAGCTGCCGGCGGCACACTAGGTTCGCTCACCCCGCCGTCCGGCGCGTTAATTGTGTATGGCATCTTGGCTGAGCAATCCATTGGCAAGTTATTTACCGCCGCGATTATTCCCGTCGTTACACAAACGTTGTTCTACATGATCACCATCGTGCTCCTCTGTCACTGGCGGCCGTCGATTGCACCGCCATCGCGTAAAGCAAGTTGGCCTGAACGTCGCTCCGCACTTTTGCGCGTGAGCGACTTGGCGGCGCTCGTCGTCATTGTGCTCGGCGGCATCGCAATCGGTTGGTTTACGCCGACCGAAGCGGCATCGGTCGGCGCGACGCTATCGTTGGCGTTATGCGCATGGCGGCGTAAATTGAATTTGGCCACGTTGCGCGCCGCGCTGGCCGAAACGCTCAAAACGACCGGCATGATCTATGTTGTGATTGTCGGCGCTCTGATTTTTTCTGTTTTCATGAGTTTCACGGGTCTCGCCGATCAGGTGGCCACGTTGATGAACGGACTGCAAGGCGGTCGCTGGGCGGTTATTATCGCGATGACTTTGCTACTGCTACTACTTGGATCGGTGCTAGATGGTTTGGCTATGATGCTACTGGTCACACCAATTCTGTTGCCGATCGTTCACGGCCTGGGGCTATCGCCGATATGGTTCGGAATCTTTTTGGTGCGCACGATGGAAATCGGTTTTGTGCATCCACCCATCGGCATCAACTTGTATGTGATTCAGGGCATCGCGAAAGATGTGCCGCTCACTCGGATCTTCAAGGGCGTGTTGCCATTTTTGGCGGCGGACTTTTTTCATCTAAGTCTCATCATTGCAGTGCCGTCATTGGTGCTCGCCCTACCGGATTGGTTGAGTTGACGATGACGACGTCCCTTTCATTACTAATGGACCGAGTTGCCGCGCTACTGCGCGATCCACTGTTCGCCGCGCGTGCGGCGGCGAACGATCAACGCGTAATCGGCTATGTGAGCAGCGACATTCCGGTTGAACTCATTTTGGCGGCCGATGCTTTGCCGGTGCGTTTGCGCGGCGCGTCGGAGCGTCCCACGCCACTCGCCGATAAGTATTTGGAGAGCTCCTTCGCGCCTGAGTGTCGAGCCATCGCGGAACAGTATCTTGGCGGACAACTTGATTTTCTCGACGCCGTTATTTTTCCGCGTAGCAACGACAGCGCGCAGCGCCTCTATTACTATGTGTGCGAACTACAACGCCGCAACAAATGCACGGGGCCACGCCCGATACTTTTCGATGTCGCAAAGATTGCGCGCGAAACCAGTCGCGAACACACTCTAGAGTCGCTTCGCCGTCTCTCACGCGAAATTGGAACGAAGTCTTCTCAATTGCCGCAGGCGCTGGAGCGTACGCATGCGCGCACATCGCTGATCAATCAATTGCAATCGTTGCAAGCCGGCCCGTCCGGAATTCTCGGTAGCACAGCGCATCGCGTACGGTCTGCGAGCGAGTGCGATTGGTCCGATAGTTTCGATTTTTATCTAGCCTCGTTGCTTGCTGCCGCGCCACTTCATGCAAGTTACTCTCGAATCGTGTTGTGCGGAAGTGCGCCTCCCGACGATCGTCTTCATTGCGCCGTGGAATCCGCTAACGGCTCCATCGTTGGCGATCTTACCGACACGACAATCGAAATTGACAACACTTCACTTGACGCACTCAACGCGGTCGCAGAGAGGTGTTATCACGCTCGAACTCCGGCGCAGCAGATGGCACATTCTGCGACTTGGATTGCCGATCGCGCGGCGAGCCTGAATGCCGACGGCGTAATTCTCTGGCTTATTGAAGAAGACGAAGCACTGCCGTGGGAAGTCGCGGCGCAAGTACAATCGCTGCGCACCGCAAACATTCCCGTTCTCGCACTGACGCGCCGACGCTGGTTAGCGGACGCGACTACCCTCAGTGAGATTGCTCGCTTCGTGCAGTCGTTAGATGCCACGCGATGACATTACTGACCAATCATCGCGTGGTCGCATTGAGTGACGCTGCCGACAGCGCACTCGCTCGTTTCTTGGTCAGCCTCGGTGCAACAATAACTCGCGTTTCACTGGACTCTCTTGGTAGCTCCTTGAACGACGCAGATTTTCTAATCGAGCGACTTGGACTGACGGTACTGGCGCAACATGGGATCGCTCGCGAGCAATTAACACAAACGCATTCGAGGTTGATTCACGTTTCGATATCGACATTTGGCAGCTTCGGTCCGCGAGCGCACTGGCGAGGATCAGAGTTGGTGGCGTCGGCGATGAGCGGCACATTGCGACTTACTGGCGACTTGGACCGGCCACCGGTAAAGGAAGCGTTGGATGCGTGTTGGTTCCATGCGGATATGGTGGCCGCATCGGGCGCGCTCACGGCGTTGTACGAACGTAACGTTAGCGGCCTCGGTCAGCACGTGGACGTGTCAGTGCAAGAAGTCGCATTTTCGCGCGGCGTCAACAGCGTGTTGGCGTGGCAATTCGATCGCCGCAAGTTGCAACGCGCCGGCGGAGCGCTGAATTATGGTCGAGTAATCGTACGATGTATTTGGCCACTGGCGAACGGTTATTGTTTTCACTCGCTCATGTCCGGGCGCTTTGGCGCGCCGGCCAATCAAGCACTCAGCGACTGGATGGATGAAGTCGGCGTCGACAATCCATTAAAGGGCGTGGACTGGTTGCGCTACAACCGGTCGACATTGGAAGCAGCAACACGCGCGAGATGGGAACAAGCCATCGAGAGTTTCTTTGCCACACGCTCACGAGATGAAATTCGCAACGACGGTCGTCGTCGCGGCATTAACGCCACCGTGCTAGCGACTCCCGCAGATGTACTTGCCGATCCGCATCTGCAGGCGCGGGGATTTTTTGACCACAGCGATGTCACAAACACGCCATCGCGCTTCGTGAGCGTCATTGCCGCGCCGTCGAACACCGCGACGCCACGCAGTGCTTCGCCGTCAAGCAAACGCAACGGTCCACTCGCCGGCGTTCGCGTTCTGGATTTTTCGTGGGCGCTAGTCGGTTCCATCGCGACCAAGGTGCTGGGTGACTTAGGCGCGGAAGTAATCAAAGTGGAATCGCGCACGCGACCCTGTCTTTCGCGCATCGACGTACAAGTCAGTCAATCACGCGCCGATAGTTTCGATGACAAGCCTTGGTTCGCGCATCTCAACTCGTCCAAGTTGAGTTTGGCGCTCGACTTGAAACAACCCGCCAGTCGCGAAGTGCTCGATCCGCTTATCGACTGGGCCGACGTGGTCGTCGAAAATTTTTCGCCGGGCACGATGCATAAGCTCGGACTCGATTACGAACGTCTGGCAACGCGTAATCCAAGCATTGTGATGATATCCGGTAGCGTGTTCGGCCAAACGGGTCCGCTCGCATCGGAGTGGGGTGTGGATGGAACGGGCGCCGCTTTGTCGAGTCGCACGTTGCTCACGGGTTGGTGCGATCGCGCGCCCGTTATCCCGAGCGCCGTCCCCTACGGCGATGTCATCGTGCCCTATGTGATGGCTGCATCCGTTGCCGCAGCGCTTGCGAAGCGTCAAATGACCGGACACGGCTGTCACATCGATGCCTCGATGTACGAGATTTGCGTTCAACAAATGCGCGACGCGATGATCGCGGCTTCGCACGGCGACGAAGTCATTCGACAAGGCAACAGCGACGCACGCGTCTTTCATCAAGGCGTTTATGCAACTCAAGGCGAAGACCGCTTCGTCGCGATCACTATGTTTTCTGCGGACGACTGGTCTACTTTGAGTAAGCATGCGCAGTTCGCCGATGCTACTTCCGCCGCCGAACGCGACGCTCAACTCACAGGTTGGTTTAGTAAACAAGACGATCATAGTGCGGTCGCGATTTTGCAATCCATCGGCATTGCGGCGGGTGTCGTGCAAGACATCGAAGACTTGTTAGAGCGCGATCCGCAACTCGCTGCACGCGGCGCTTTAGTTGCGCTCGATCATCCATTGCTCGGCGCGTTCGGACACATGCGTACGCCAATGTCGTTCTCTCGCAGCGCCGTCGAGCCGTTTCGCCCGCCCGCAATCGGCGAACATAGTACGCAGATCGCCAACGTACACTGCGACCTTAGCCGAGAGCGAATTGCCGAACTCGACACGCTGGGAATATTCAAATGACTTCCGCGCCAAAACCCTCTTCCGGCCAACGCAGCCGCAAAGACTTGGAATGCACCGCCGCCGCAACGGCGCATCAACGCCAATTTGTTGCCGATCTCAAACATCGCGTCGTCGACAACGGCGAGCCGTTCGCGATTGCGCAGGCGGATACGCCGCACGAAATCTTCCACGTCATGGATATTTCATTGATCAGCAATCAATGGTGGTCCGCCTACATTTCCGCGAAGCAACTTTCGCCGCGATACTTCGCCGTGCTCGACAAACTCGGCTATCCGGCAAACAGCTGCCGTTATTGTTCATTGGGTCTTGCTTGCGCGCTCGATAACGATCCCGCGACTGCGCCGTGGGGCGGACTACCCAAGCCCACGGTGTTGGTCGCAAGGTTAACCTGCGAGTGCATTCGTCATGTATTCGGTCAATGGGCCGCCGCCCTCGGAACAGACTTTTTTCCACTCGAAGCGCCCGGTTGGCTGCACAAAGACCCCGAGTGGTATTTGAAATCGAACAACGAGTGGGAAGCACTGTACGAACCGCGACGTATCGAATTGTTGGTCAAGGAAATGCGTGCGCTCATTACGTTACTGGAATCCAAGACCAATCGTAAGTTCGATGAATCAAAATTGATCGAACTCATGGCCGCGATTAACGAGCAAGAAGGCTACATCGCCGAAGTCGCGAAGATGATCGGCACGGCTCGGCCCTGCCCTGTGTCGATCGCCGAGCAAATGCCCAATACCATGATTCCACAATGGCATCGTGGCTCGGCGTGGGCCGTGCAGCACGCGAAACGATTTCGCGATGAAGTCGCGCAACGAGTTGCCGATGGCGTCGGCGTGAGCGCGAGCGAACGCGTGCGCCTCATGTGGATTGGTGCGGGACTCTGGCACGACCCTGGTTTTTATAGCGCACTGGAAGATCGGTTCGGCGCAGTGTTTGTGTGGTCGATGTATTTGCCGTTTGCCGGCCCACAATACATTCGCGCGCTACACGATAAACCGATGCACG
>JAYTQU010000325.1:0-7373 GCA_043746555.1 Pseudomonadota bacterium
CGCGTGGCGACGGCGTGGTCGGCGAACAACCGTATCTACTGCCCGGCCAAGGCTTTCGCTATCAAAGCGCGGCGATTCTCGAAACACCGGTTGGCGCGATGCAAGGCAGCTACAAAATGATGGCCGACGACGGCGCACAGTTCGACGCGCCCATCGCGCCGTTTCGGTTGGCGATGCCGGGGATTCTCCACTAAGCAGGTAATTAGTGAAGGGTGATCGGTGATGGGCAAGAACGAAGGATGCTTTCTTTTCCGACTCGTCACCCGTCACCGACTACTCTTCACTTACTCTCATGCCCACCTACGCCATCGGCGATGTTCAAGGTTGTTACGAAGAACTACGAGAACTCGTAGCGCAACTCAAATTCAACCGCGAGCGCGATCAACTGTGGTTTGTCGGCGATCTGGTTAATCGCGGCCCGCGCTCGCTCGACGTGTTGCGCTACGTGCGTTCGCTTGGGACGTCGGCAATTACCGTACTCGGCAATCACGATTTGCATTTGTTAGCGGTCGCGTTCGGCGGCAAGGATCGACTACGCGCCGACGATACATTGGATGAAATTCTTCGCGCGCCCGATTGCAACGAGTTGCTTGAATGGCTACGGCAACAGCCGCTGATGCATCATGACGCGCATCTGAACTACACGTTGATTCACGCCGGACTCCCGCCGCAATGGGATTTGCGTACCACGCAATCCTGCGCGCGCGAGTTGGAAGCGACACTACGCGATGACGTTGCCATGAAGGAATTGTTCGCTCACATGTACGGCAATCAACCGGATCAGTGGGCCGATAAATTGCATGGCACGGATCGACTGCGCTTTATAGCCAATTGTTTTACGCGTCTTCGAGCGTGCGACGCCCATGGCCATGTAGATCTCAAGTTCAAAGGCGCCCTGAAAGATTTACCCGAAACGCTACTTCCGTGGTTTCGCGCGCCAAACCGCCGTTCGGAGAAATTACGCATCGTCTGCGGTCATTGGTCGGCGCTTAGTTACTACGATTCACGCAACACCGAAGAACACGTCCTTGCGATCGACACAGGTTGCGTTTGGGGCGGCCGACTCTGCGCGGTTCGCTTGGACAAACCGGCAGAACCGGTTTGCGTCGCGTCGCGACAACCGCGAAGAGCGGGCGATTGATCTGGAGCTTGAATTCAACTGTATTATAAGGAGTGCAATCGCATCAGCGCCGCGCACGTATTTGCAGTTCGCGCATCTTGTAGTCGATCACCACTTTATCGAGCGAACCGATTACATCCATGCCAATCAGAATGGCGGGATCGCGCTTCATATTCCACTTGTCGAAGATAAACATGTCGCCGAAGGTGACGAGCATATTGTGAATCTCGATTCCTCCGAGCGCGATAGTCGGCACGGGAAAGCTCTTCCCCTTCGCCACGTCAAGCGTAACACCGACGATATTTTGATCAGTTCCGTCACGTGTTCGCCTCAGCAAGGCTTCGCGCAAACTTTCGTTGCCGATCGTGATTTGTGCGCCGGTATCGAGAATCGCCTTGGTGCGAATGTTGCCGATTCGCATTTCGAACATCAGCAACTTTCCCGGCGTCATCGTCAGTGGCACGCGCGTGTAGCCAAACGGCAAGCTCTGGCCACGAGACCGAGAGATATCGATCATGTCGTTGGCGAAGTCGATGAAAATGCGTTTATCGCCGAGTCCTTTCGGACCCAACACGCCTTCGGCGCCGCCAAATACATCGGCAACCACCGGTAACTTTGCGCCGTCGAGAAGTAAGTCGCCGACTTCAAGGCTATCGACCGCAATCGTATTCACCACAGCCGAACCGGTGACGCCGTGCAGTTGCACTGGATTTGCATTTGATATCGGAATGCCTAAGCTCGCCGCAACCGATGGAATAATGACTGAACTGTTTGCACCGGTATCGAGCACCAAGCGAAACGGTCCTTTGCCGTTGATATAGACCGGCGCCCAAATGCGACCGATGCGATCGCGCAGCGTCGGCGCGACATACTTAGGTTCGGGCGCTTCCACCAACACCGGTGGCGACAACACTGCGGGCGTGCCGGTTGGGTCTGGTTGAATCGCAGCATCACTCGTCGCTGCCGATGTGATCTGTACCGCGACTGCTGCAAGTGCGAGTGAGCTCAGTAGAAAAAATAATCGCCGCATTGCGCACCTCGGCCGCTTCCTTAAACGAGTTGATTCGAAGTCTGCTCTCCTTCGACTCGCGAATAGTGTGCCATTCCTCGGGGTTTTTACAGCATGGGGGTTTTTAAAGCATGGCGCCAATTATGCGCTCATTGGCGCCGAGCCAAACAAACCGCGCGCTCGCGGCTGCCCGCATCTCAGCGCGCTATTCGCGTCTAGACCGCAACCACAACGCAAAATCAAGGCACTTACGACAATCCCTGATTTCGGAATCTTTATACGACTACCGAATGAATGGAGACTGCCGACTGTTGTTAACGTCGTGGCCGCAATTGCAGCTCCTGCATTTTGTAATCGACGACCAACGTATCCAGCGAACCGATCACATCCATGCCGATAATCAGAGCGGGTTCACGCGTCAACTTCCATTGATTGAAAATTGCGGGATCGGCGAAGGTGATGTGTAAGTTGCGTAGTGCGAGGTCGCCGATGATGACGGGCGGTACGGCAATGCTCCGCCCTTTTTCCACATCGAGCGTTACGCCGACAATGTCTTCCTCTTTACCTTCGCGTGCGCGCTTGAGCAACGCCTCGCGCAAAGCCGAGTTGCCGATACTTCGTTCCCCGCCGGTGCTCAAGATCGCCTTGGTTTTCACGCCGCCAACGCGTATATCGAACATCAACAAGTGCTGACGATTCGATGCGACTCGCACGCGAGTAGATCCAGGTTCAGCCGCGTGGCCGTCCGATCGAGAGATGCGGATCAAATCGTTACGAAAGTCGATGAAGATGCGCTTGTCGGCAAACGCCTGCGGCGCGAGCACGCCTTCCGCGCCGCCAAACACGTCGGGCAATACGGGAAGTTTGCCGCCGCCGATTTCCACGTCGCCGACTGTCATGCGATCCACCGTGACTCTGGAAACAACGGCGGAGCCGGTGACGCCCACTAATTTCGCTTTGTTCGATTCTTCCGCGGCGAGCCCAAGTCGCTCCGCCACCGAGGGAATAATCGCCGAACTGTTACCGCTGGTGTCGAGCACCAAGCGAAACGGTCCTTTACCGTTAATCATTACAGGCGCCCAAATTCGTCCGATGCGATCGAGCGTGTTCGGCGCGACGTAGAGCGGCTGTTGTCCTTCAACCACCACCGACGGTTGGATCGTCGAAGGCTGCTTCGGTTCGTTCGTCGTTGGAACCTGAGCCGAAACCACGCTTGAAGCACCGATCGCCAGCGCTGTTATCCAACCCAGCGCTGTTATCCAACTAGCCGCGTATTTCATAAATTGCCGATGCCTCCTTAATTCCCGTGACCCAAGTCGCTCATATGGAAGAATTACCGCAAGCTCAGCGCCGAGTATAGGACGAGCATCACGTTGAGAATCAATTTGTCGCTCCATCGTGCGTGAATAGTGTGTTTTGCTGCAATGCGCTGCGTCGCGAACTAAATGCACTTGAATCAAGCAACCGCTTGAAACACGTTGACTAAGCTAAACCGCATCAACGATGAGTTTGACGGAGACCAGAAATAACATCACCTGCACGAAGTCGAAGTAAACTTTCTGCGGCAATACGCGCACCAAACGCACGCCGATAAATGTTCCGGCGATCGCAATCGGCATCAACAATGCGGCCGTCTCGATATTGTCTGCGTTGAATTGACCGAGCGCCCAGTAGGGCAAGAGCTTCACTGCATTGACGACTGCGAACGCAATCGTCGACGTGCCGGCAAACACGGTGGGCGGAAGTTTCTGCGGCAGCACATACACCTGAAACGGCGGACCGCCGGAGTGCGACACGAAACTGCTAAACCCCATGATCGTTCCCCAAAACAATCCGCGCGGAACGTCGGCAGGTTTAGGCGCGAGCGGTCTCTTTCGAAGACGCCACGCATTCAAAGTGAACGCTACACCGACGACACCAATCATCGCTCCCACAATTTGATCCGATACTCGCGAGGCCGTCGCCCAACCGACAAAAATTCCGACCATCGCTGCGGGAATCAATATAAAAAGATTGCGACGATCGAATTCGCGACGATAAGCCCACAAACCGAACATATCGCTAACGACAAAAATCGGCAGCAACAACGCCGCCGCCTTCACCGGCGAAATTACGAGCGCCAGCACCGGCGTACCGAGTACGCCCATGTTACTCATGCCGCCTTTCGATAGGCCAACGAGCAGTGCCGCTAACGCCGCTGTTGCGATAAAGACCGGACTCAGTTCGTCGAGCAACATCAAGGCAACCTAAACGCCGTTAGTGTGTTGTGCTCGATGGGATAGCCGCCAAAGTCGTGACAGCAGGTCGGCTCGTCGTTCGCCGCGTTTAGCATCACTTTTGCAACGAAATTCAAACCCATACGCAGTGCCAAAAAGTTTCGCATCGTTCTCGGTCCCTCTTCTTGGCGAGCGTTTTATCACAGTGCGGTCGAGACGCGAAGTCATTCTCACTCGTTGGCCCACTAGCCGACTCGCCCACTCGCCGACGTCGTGCTTCTGGCTCACAATAGTCGCATGACCATCGGCCGTACGAACCATCGTGGTTTCATTCTGCAAGCCAGCTATCGCGTCACGAGCGATGCCGGCGGCAAACGAATCCCAGTAGTTCACCTTTACGGTCGACTAGAAGATGGCAGCACATTTCTTGTACGTGACGATCGATCGCGCCCTTGCTTTTACATTCGAGCATCGCAAGCCGACGCCGCGCGAGCGATGGGCTCGCTGCGAATCGCTGCAACGGACAAGCGCGCGTTCGATGGCAGTACCGTGTGTCGCATCGATGTTGACTCCCCCAACGACGTACCGAATTTACGCGATAGGTTGCACGCATCGGGTGTCGACACCTTCGAAGCCGATGTGCGCTTTGCCGTGCGCTATTTAATCGATCGCGGTGTCAAAGGTGGTTGCGAGATTAACGGCGAAGCGCAACCGGGCAACGGGGTGAATTGGATATTTCACAATCCAGTGGTTAAACCAGCCGTCGTCAACATCACGCCGCGAGTTCTGGCCTTCGATATCGAAACCGATGCGAAGAGCGAACGACTGTTAGCCATTTCACTCTACGCTCCGGGCATCGATGCAGTGCTCATTGTCGACAGCACATCGCGCACGATGCCGGAGAAAGCAATCTGCTGCGCGAATGAATCTGCCGCGCTCGACGCGTTCTGTCAGCGCCTTCAGTCCTTCGATCCCGATGTGTTGACCGGCTGGAATATCATCGACTTCGATTTCACCGTGCTCGAACGCATTGCCAAACGCGTACGACATCCTTTCACACTCGGACGTGATGTCGGCGCGATTCGCATTCGCAAGGCAGAAGGTTACTTCGGCAGCGGTCAAGCAACGATTCCTGGACGATTGGTGTTGGATGGAATGGATCTAGTGCGCGGTGCGTTCATCCGCGTCGAAGACTATTCGCTCGATACCGTCGCACGCGAAATACTCGGCGAAGGCAAGGCGGTTGCCGGAGACGTTCGTGATCGCATGGATGAGATTTCGCAAAACTATCGACACGACCTCCCCGCTTTCGCGCTATACGCACGCACCGATTCACGGCTTGCTTATCAGATTGTCGAGAAGCTCGACCTCGTGACACTCGCGTTCGCGCGCAGCCAACTGGCCGGCATGACACCCGATCGTGTCGCTGCCAGCATTGCGTCATTCGACTTCGTGTATCTCTCCGAGTTGGAACATAAACGCATCGTCGCTCCGACTGTGCGCTCCGACGACAGCCGCGTTCACGTTGCACAACACGGCGGCCACGTATTGGAACCGCTTGCCGGCGTGCATCTCAACGTGTGGGTGTTCGACTTCAAGAGCCTGTATCCCAGTGTGATTCGCACCTTCAACATCGATCCGCTGAGCTACGTCGCCGGTTCGTCGAGCCATGAAAATTTGATCCAGACGCCCGGCGGATCGTTTCGACGCGAGCCCGCGATCTTGCCTGACATTCTCGACAAATTATTTCCGCAACGCGAAGCCGCAAAACAACGCGGCGACGCAGTGGCATCGAACGCCATCAAGATTTTGATGAACTCATTCTACGGCGTACTGGGCACACCGGCGTGTCGTTTCTACAACCCCGCACTAGCGAACTCCATTACCGGCACCGGCAAAACTATTTTGCTTTGGTCCAAGCAATGGTTCGAAGCCAAAGGCTACAAAGTTCTCTACGGCGACACTGATAGCTTGTTCGTGCATTCCGGCATGACCGATGGCGACGCAGCGATGCAACTTGGCCGCGAATTAGCTGCGGCACTCAATACCGACATCGCGCAGTACATTCAAGAACGCTGGCGCGTAACGAGCCGACTCGAATTGAAATTTGAAAAGCTGTACTCGCGGCTCTTTCTTTCGCAGTCCCGCCACAGCACCCGTGGTGCGAGCAAACGCTATGCAGGTTTGCTGCACGGAAAGAACACCACCGAATTCGTCGGCATGGAAGTCGTCCGCCGCGACTGGACCGCATTGGCTAAACAAATCCAACGCGAACTCTATCAACGACTATTTACCGACCACGCCGTCGATCAATATCTTGGCGACATCGTCAAACAAGTTCGCAGCGGCGCGCTCGATCATCTGCTCGTCTATCGCAAGAACCTTCGCAAGGACGAAAAGGAATATACGGCTACCACTCCGCCACATGTCGCAGCCGCACGCAAATCTACGCAACCTCTAGGTCGATCCATTCAATACGTAATGACAACCGGCGGCGCAGAACCCATGGACAATATCCAGCATCCATTGGATCGAGAACACTACATCGACAAACAAGTGCGGCCGGTCGCTGAGCCCGTGCTTGCGACGCTGGGATTAAGTTTTGAGCAAGTGATTGGCGATGAGAAGCAGATGGATATGTATTCGAAATTTTAGAATGCATTATCATGCGCCAACCTTGGACCTTGGCTGGAATACCCTCGGATCGTTTCGTCCAACAAATTGATCTTCAGACGAGACAGCGACGACAGTCGATGATCTGAGTTTTTAACCTTGAGGTGCCTATTGGCGGCTACTCTCTCCATCAAAGAAAGAAGTAGACGCATGTCGCTGATTCGTAGTGTCGGGTCGGCGCCAGAAATGATGCTTCGTCGACTTGTGTTTGGAATGGGTTATCGCTATCGCTTACAGGCGAGGAGCCTACCCGATACGCCGGATTTGGCGTTTCCGTCGCGCCGTGCCGTTATTTTCATGCATGGGTGTTTCTGCCACAACCACTCCTGTCCAAATTAGCCCCACTGTCTCATAG
>JAYTQU010000326.1:0-3043 GCA_043746555.1 Pseudomonadota bacterium
ACGAGTAAGGCGGCGAATCCAACTTGAATTGCTGACGTGATCCACTGATCGATGGATTGGTCATTAGGCAGTTGTAGACGATGGCGCGGTTAGGCCAGCGTGTGATACACCTTCTGCACATCGTCGTCTTGCTCGAATTGATCGATGAGTTCCAGCACTTCCTTGGCTTGCTCTTCGGATAGTTCGGTGGCGGTGCTGGGAATGTATTCGTGTTCTGCCGAGAGCGGAACGAGTTTGCGATCTTCGAGCGCTTTTTGCACTTGACCAAATTCGTTGAAAGCGCAGCGGATGACAATTTGCGGTTCGCCTTTTTCACCGGTGCTTTCGCCCATTTCTTCAAGACCGTGGTCGATCAGATACAGCTCAAGATCGTCTTGATCGATGCCTTCGGGGTTTAAGCGGAACACGCCCATCTTTTTAAACATGAACGCCACGCTGCCGCTGCTGCCGAAGTTTCCGCCGTACTTGGTGAAGATGTGGCGAATACTGCCCGCCGTGCGTGTCGGGTTGTCGGTGGCGGTCTCGATTAATAGCGCGACACCGTGCGGCGCGTAGCCTTCGTAAATGATTTCGGTATAACTGGCGGCGTCCTTGCCGGAGGCGCGTTTGATCGCCGCTTCGACCTTATCCTTCGGCATATTGAGCGCGCGCGAGTTTTGAATAACGCGGCGCAACGCCGGATTAGACGCTGGGTCCGCGCCGCCGGATTTCACGGCGATCGCGATTTCTTTGGCGATGCGCGCGAACTGCTTGGACATGCGGTTCCAGCGCGCGAACATGGCATGTTTTCTAACTTCAAATATTCGGCCCATGGGAACAATGGTCTTGGTTGGCGGGGGCGACAATGTACCTGAGACGCGAGCATCTGGCGAATGCCGCGATGATCGATCTCCCTCCGGCGATTGATGTTGAGGTCGGGTTTCGATGGTGCGATTCCGGCGTCAATTGTTGAGATTCTTTCAGATCGAACACGCGCGGCGCAGTTAGACGAGCAGCTGTAATAAGATCGGCGCATGCGGGCCGATGTCCTGCTCTTAGCTTTCGAATAGTTTTGGAATTGTTGGGGGGAATAAACAATGTGCGACAACGATTCATTCGACGACATGCTTGAATACACGCGCCGATCAGGCGACCTATCGCGACGCCGTTTCGGTGCGCTTACTCTTGGAGCGGGATTCACGGTGCTTTTGCCGCAAGTTGCCGGTGCGGTTGATGTGAAAGATTCCGAAGTCGACATCAAAACACCCGACGGCACGTGCGACGCTTACTTTGTGCATCCATCGAGCGGCAAACATCCGGGGGTTTTGATTTGGCCCGATATCTTCGGCTTACGCCCTGCGTTCAAACAAATGGCGAAGCGACTCGCGGAGTCGGGTTACTCGGTGTTGGTGATCAATCCGTTCTATCGATTGCAGAGAGCGCCAACCGCGCCGGAGCATCCGGACTTCAACGATCCCCCGACGCGCGCCGCGCTCATGAAGCAAGCGGGCACGCTTAGTCCGCAAACCGCCGAAGTAGACGCCAAGACATTCATTCCGTGGCTGGACAAGCAAGCTTCGGTGGACAAGAAGAAAAAGCTCGCCACGACCGGCTATTGCATGGGTGGCCCTTACGTGCTGCGGACCGCGGCGTTCTTTGCGGATCGTGTCGGCGCCGGCGCAACGTTTCACGGCGGCGGCTTAGTCACCAACAACGAGAGCAGTCCGCACTTGCTCATTCCGAAAATGAAGGCGAGTTTTCTTATCGCCATCGCCGAGAACGACGACAAACAACAACCCGATGCAAAGGATAAGCTGCGCGCAGCTTTCGCCGCGGCAAAATTATCCGCCGAAGTCGAAGTGTACGAAGGCACCAAACACGGCTGGTGTCCGCCCGACGCGTCGGTCTACAACGAAGTTCAAGCGGAAAAAGCGTGGACCAGAATGCTCGCGCTATTTAAGACGGCGCTCGTATAAATTGTTCGACGAGTTAATTGCAAAGGGACAGGGAGTTCTTTTGCAATCGCAATCAAAGTTCGCGAAGAGTCGTACGATTGTCCAGTACACAAAGATTTGTTTGATCGCTTGCTAACAACAGGAACTCTTATGAAAGCACTCATGTTCGGTATACCCACATTATTACTGGCGTCGGTTGTGGCGCTGGCGCAAGACTCACCGGTTCAACCTATTGCCTTCGACGGCGCGGATTTTCTGAAGCCGCCCGAAGATATGCACCTAGGCGAGATCGCCGGCGTTGCCGTTAACAACGCGGGACATGTCTTTGTATTCCAGCGCGGTAACACCAATGGTCCCGCTTATGGCGCTGCCGCGGCACAATTGCTTGAATTCGACGCGACCGGAAAGTTTGTCAGAGAAATCGGTAAACATCTTTATGCGTGGTCATATGCGCATGCGGTGCGGATCGATCCGGAGGGAAACATTTGGGCCATCGATAAAGGCTCGGACATGGTGATCAAATTCAATCCGCAAGGTCGCGTGCAAATGGTGTTCGGTCGCAAACCGGAAGCGAGCGACGGTGGCGCGCGTCCGCTGGAACATCCGCGACCACCGTTGCCGCCGAGCGACGGGACCTTTCGTCAAGTGACCGACATCGCGTGGGATAGCAAAGGCAACGGTTACATTAGCGATGGCTACATCAACTCGCGCGTCGCCAAAGTGTCGAAGGACGGTCGGTGGTTGGCGTCGTTCGGCGAACCCGGCGGCGGGCCGGGCCAATTCAATACACTGCATTCGATTGCATCCGATGCGCAAGATCGTATCTATGTCGCCGACCGCGGCAATCGACGCATTCAAGTACTCGACACCGAAGGCAAGGTGCTACAGATCATTGAGATCAATGTACCCGCACCGCCCGATGCGCCGGCTGCCATCGGTCGACGTCCCAATGTGGGGCCGAACGGTTATTCAAGCGCCTCGGGCACCACCTTCCCCGGCGCGGGCACGATGATGCCCGGTGCGCCATGGGCCATTTGCATCACACCGGTCGCAGCAGGAAAAAAACAATATCTTTATGTGGCCGACGCCTATCCCGGGCGCGTATACAA
>JAYTQU010000327.1:0-13659 GCA_043746555.1 Pseudomonadota bacterium
TCGAAGACGACAGTTTGGCGAACTGCAATCGAAAGGGACTTATCCGAATCTTTCGTGGAATAAATTTCATCGACCGGTGGATGCGCATCGTTATATTCAATCACTCACGACACCGAAGGTTCTTGGATCATCAGCTCCGACTAATCGTGACGGCGGCGCGGTGTCGGCGAAACAAGATGAGCCCTGACGTTCCGCAAAGCACGAGTAGTGACGAAATGATCTCCGCCTGTGTGGCCTTCAGTCCGCCGATCTCGATGGTTGCGTTGACACGAATCAATTCGATCAAAAATCGCTCGATGCCGGATAGCACAAGAAATAGCGAGAAAAGCCAGCCGGATTGACGCGAATGTTTGCATACCGACCAGAGTATTGCGAACGCGATGAGTGACATGATGGTTTCGTAAATGGGTGTTGGGTAAACGCCCGGCGCCGCGATCACAACGCCGGCAATATTGTGTTCATACGTTTGTGCCCATAACCACAGCGGCAACCAATTCGGCTTGGACGCCATGTCGGCAGCGATTCCCCAGTCGCCATCGCCCGATAGTTGGCAACCGATTCTACCTATCGCATAGCCGATCATGATGGCCGGCGCGACTGCATCCAATACTGCGCGTATCGGCAACGCTTTACGTTTGATGAAGATCACGCCGGCGATCGTGCCGAAGATCAATCCACCGTAGTAGGCAAATCCAGTGCGTGAAAAAAGCGTCGCCCAGGGATGGGCGATAAATTCATTCCAAGAGTCCGACGATTCGAAAACGCTAAAGATGCGAGCGCCAACAATGCCGGCTAATACGACAACTGCTCCAAGATCGCTCATCACATTGCGTGGCGTTGCCGCACCGGCAACAATCGGTTCTTTAGGCACGCCGCTTAAACTGATTCGTTCGAACTCCCGCCCCGCGACCCACATGCCGACCAACACGGCACAAGCTACCGTTAGGCCGAACATCGGAATGGGAAGCGGAATGCTAATGCCGGTCGTTTCACGAACGAGGTCGCTGAGATACGGATATGACATCAGGGGCTACTTCAATAACGCAATGCGTTGATGTCGTCTCTCAACTGTTGGGCGGCCTTGCTAATCGCCGCTTGCTCGCCGGCGAAAATAATTTGTCGCGATGATGAGATCAGCAAACCTTGCTTCTGCGCATCGAGACCATTGTCGAGCGCAGCTTTAAGATCGCCGCCTTGCGCCCCGATGCCGGGTACGAGAAAGGTGATTTCCGGATGGGCTTTGCGCAGCGTCGCCATTTCCTCGGGATAGGTTGCCCCGACGACAAACAATACGTTCTTCAATTGATTCCAATCGCGCGCCGCGCGTTGTGCAACGTGTTGGTAAAGAGGTTTGCCATCGACAAGCAAATCCTGGAAGTCTCGTGCACCGGAGTTGGAGGTGCGACACAACACAATCGCCGCATGCGCGGCATCTTTGACGAAAGGGCGCACCGAGTCTTCGCCTAAGTACGGATTGATCGTGACCGCGTCGGCTCGGTATCGCTCGAACGCTTCCGCCGCATACGCCGTGGCGGTGTTGCCGACGTCGCCGCGTTTGGAATCGAGAATGACAATCGCATTCGGTGCTCGATCGCGAATGTAGCCAATCGTGGCTTCTAGCTGACGTTCCGCGCCTACTGCGCTGTAAAACGCGATCTGCGGTTTGTAAGCGCACACCAAATCATGCGTTGCGTCGATGATCTCCTTGTTAAAAGCGAAAATCGGTTGCGAGGCATTGGCGAAGCGCGCGGGAAGTTTACTCATGTCGGGATCGAGTCCGACGCAGACTAGGCTGTCACTGACGGTCCACGCTCGTACAAGTCGATCGCTGAAAGACAGTGTTGTAGTCAAATCAGATTCGCTCCACGCCAGCAAGCTTACTCAAGTTTCGGTCGAATGTTCCTAAGGGAGTGTGTCCGGCTTTGCGCGCGGTTTCGAGGATTAGGCAATCTGAGAACCCGACGGAAGGGCGAGATCGGAAATATTCGAGCGCCGATGCAATCGTTTCAGAGTCTTGAAACGTAAGAGTCTTGTGATGGAGCAGCATCTCAATGACCTGAGTGATGGCGGCGGTGCGCAGCTCGTAGACTCGTTCGAGGACCCATATCGTTTCGGCGAGAACAAGATGTGAAACCCAGGCGCCCTTGCTGACATAGGATTCCGCCAAAGCGGTTTGTTTAGCGTCGTCGCGCGCAATTAGTCGTACGAGAATGTTGGTGTCAACTGCGCGCATGCTTTTCTTTGATATAGCTCGCCACACCTTTCTTGAGTTCAACTAGACTTCTTCGTTTTGGCTTCTTCGTAAAGACTGCGTGATGAATTTCCTCCGACGAGTATCTGCCGGCCTTTCGCACAACTACCTGCTCACCGGCCGCATCCCACTCAAGTACGGACCCAGGGCCAATCCCGAGTTTCCGACGAACCGCAGCGGGAACGGAAATTTGGCCCTGTGCAGTAACTTTTGAAAGCGGCGTACTCATGGCGGCAGATTACCAGGGTAATGAGGGGCGTCAAGCAGGGTTGCTTTGAATTCGTTGCTAAAGCGATCGAATTATTTCAGAGCAATCGTTCCGCAATCTGTACCGCATTCAGAGCCGCGCCTTTAAGCAGTTGATCGCCGGCGACAAACATAGAAATAGTCTTGCCGCTTGGATCGCTCAAGTCTTGACGAATACGACCGACCAACACGTCGCCCTGGCCCGTTGCGTCTTTGGGCATCGGGAAATAGTTGTTGGTTCGGTCGTCCACCAACTTTACGCTTTCGGCCCCGACCAACAACGCGCGAGCCTGCGCCGGCGTAATCGGAGATTCGCATTCGACCGTCAGCGCGATCGCGTGCGCGCGTAGTACCGGTACACGCACGCAGGTGATGCTCATGGCGATGGATTCATCGCCAAAGACTTTTCGAATCTCTTGCATGAATTTGAGTTCTTCACCGTTATATCCGGTCGCAGGATCGACATCAGCGTTGTGGCTGAACAAGTTAAAGGCGTATGGATGCGGCAAGACTTTGTTTTGAAATTCGCGACCTTCAAGATAAGCCTGAGTTGAATCGCGCAATTCGCTCATTGCGGCCGCACCGGCGCCCGAAGCCGCTTGATAGCTCGATGCAATGATGCGGCGAATGCGATTGTGCTGATGAATCGGCCATAGCGGCACGGCCGCGATGATCGCAACACAGTTGGGGTTGGCGATGATTCCGCTTTGCTTTTCGAGTGCAGATGAATTCACTTCGGGCACGACTAACGGGATGTTAGGGGCCATCCGAAACGCCGATGAGTTGTCCACCACGATGGCGCCTGCGGCCACTGCGAGTGGTGCGAATTCTTTCGAAATACCGCTGCCGGCGGAGAATAGCGCGACATCGATTCCCTTAAAGCACTCCTTGGTCAAAGACTCGATAATCACTTGTTGATTGCGAAAGGTGAGTGTCTTGCCTGCCGAACGCGGTGAAGCGAACAAACGCAGCGACTTCACGGGAAAGTTTCGCTGTTCCAGGCACTTGATGATTTCGACACCGACTGCGCCCGTCGCGCCGACAATGGCAACAGTGCGCGATTGAGCTTGTTGGTTAGCGAAAGGTTGGACGGCACTCATGTAATACTCCGATTGTTGTCGTTTTTCCGAAGCCACAAACAAAAAAGGCCCCGACGTTTCCGACGGGGCCTTTGGTTGATCTTGTTGACGTTTGTCAGCACGCGCGCAAGCCAAAAACCCCGAGATGGGTTGTTTCAATAGTAATACGCGTTTTGGCGACGAACTTCATGGGTCGGCAAATTACGCGAAGTCATGACGACTGTAAAGAACGATTCGCGCAAGCGTGGGCGTAGCTTTGTGGCCAGAACGATCTACGCATCGTAAAAAGCGATGACCGCATCGCCAAAGATCGATTTCCCTTTGCGGCGGTGTTCGGCATCTTGCGCGAATGATTACTTCATTGATTTGGTTGCCCGCATCCCTCACCGCCGGACTTTTTCAGGCTTGGCGGACCGCCCTTCAACAACGATTGCGTGCAGAACTGTCGGTGAGTGGTGCGGGACTTGTTCGTTATCTCTACGGCGCGCCAGTGGCTGTCGCGTTGCTAATCGCATACGCGAAAACGCACGAGTTCACCGCACCGCATTTGAGCGCCATGTTCTTTGTGTTCGCAGCGGTGGGCGGCCTTACTCAAATCGTTGGGACGAATCTTCTCATCGCTGCCTTTAGCTATCGCAATTTTGTGGTAGGGACCGCGTTCTCCAAAACCGAAGCGATGCAGGCCGCATTGTTTGCGTGGCTTGTCTTCGGCGAACGCCTTGGCGCTATCGTGCTACTTGGTATTGGACTTGGCGTCGTGGGAGTGTTGGCGCTTTCGTTAGGTGGCCGTCAACTTTCCGTCAAAGATCTCGCTAAAGCAATCAAGCAACCGGCGGCGCTGTGCGGATTGGGAGCAGGTGCGCTATTCGCGTTGACCGGCGTTTTTGTAAAACGCGCGACTATCGAATTCGCACAACCGGATGCCGTGTTGTCTGCTTTAGTTACGCTCGCCATCGTGATGACGATGCAAACGGCGATGCACGGAACCTATATCGCATGGCGAGAACCGCAAACACTCAAACAAGCGATCGCAACATGGCGAACGTCCAGTCAAGTCGGTTTGTTTGCTGCCCTTGGCTCGGCTTGTTGGTTTATCGGTTTCGCGACCGCGCCGGTCGCATTGGTGCGCATCGTCGGACAAATTGAAGTAGTGTTTACTTTGCTGTTCGCACGGGTCTATCTACGCGAACATACCAAACGCCATGAAATCTTCGGGTTGCTCTTGGTTGCGGCAGGGGTTGTGTTGGCGTTAATTGGGAGTGTGGTAACTATTTGACTCAGCGCATTCGCTAGTGAACGTTGAGTTTCAGCACCATCGGACTGCGGAACGTCGTGGAAGGCATCCACGGCAGCTTTTCTTCAGCGCGCTTGAATTCGGGAAACTGGTTAAGCATTTCGCTAAAGATGATGTTGATCGCGACGCGCGCGACCATCGAGCCTAAGCATGAGTGCACACCGCCGCCAAATCCTAAATGCGCACGCGGTTTACGTGCGATGTCGTAGTCATCGGGGTTCTCAAATTTGCGTTCGTCGCGATTCGCGGAACCGTACGCCATACAAACGAAGTCACCGGCCTTCAATTGCTGGCCGTGTAATTCAAAGTCTTTGGTGACGCAGCGACGAAAGCGTTGCGCCGATGTATTAAAGCGCAGCGATTCTTCCATTGCATCGGGAATCAGCGCGTTGTTGGCGGCGCAAGCGCGGCGCGCGTCGTCGAAGGCGGCCAGGTTAAGCGCGAACATGGTCATGAACCCGCCCAAGCTTTCGATGCCGGCCATGATGAGCGTAGTGGTGGTGAGTAGAATCTCGCGCTCCAATAATTTTTCGCCGTCGATTTCCGAAAGCACGAATTGCGAGATTAAGTCTTCCTTCGGATTTTTAGTGCGGTCGGCAATCACTTTGGCTGCGTATTCTTGCATCCAGGTGTATGCGGCGATGTGGTCCGAGCCTTTCTGCCGCGTCTTGGGATCGGATTGCACCATGAGCACAGCCTTGTCGCGCACGATCGAATCGTCGCCGGGCGGTAAACCGAGAATACGAAACAAGATTTTCGTCGTGACTTTGCTGGAGAAATCGGCGACGAAATCGAACTGCTTCTTGCCTTGCAATGTCGCGAGTTGCTCTCGCGTGACGGCGCGAATTTCATCGCCCATCGATTCCAAACTGCGTTTGGTAAAGGCATGTTGAATAAGCGCGCGCAGGCGATTGTGTCGCGGTGGATCGGTGGTGCCTAAGGTAGCGCCGGCGCGATTCGGTAGCTCATCCATCAAATTCCCTTTCGCGGACGAATACGTTTGCCAATCGCCGAGCGCGTTAAAGATGTCGGCATAGCGCGAGAGAATCCACATGTTCGCTTCGCGGCTCCAGAAGCACGGATGCTCGTCGCGCAGTGTTTTGTAAAACGGAAATGGATTCGCATCGATGACGCTGGAATACGGATCGAAGCTAAACGCTGTTGCGCTGGACATGGACGCGCTCACTTGCTCGCGGGTGGAAGAGCTGTACTATATCGGCGCCAGTATTGCCATAAACGGTGAATTACCGGCATACAGTTGCACTTTGCAGGCGGATTCAACTTGACCTCCATGACCACGCGCACGGCCAAACGTCGCCGCATTCGTAGCTCCGACTTCAACGTTCCGCGTTTTGCTTTGTACGGCGAACGAGGTGGACCCGAGACTGTCATGCTGCACATCGAGGAAGTGCAGGATCGCAGTCGTCAATACAACTACGAGATCGACGCGCACGTTCACAATGGTTTGTATCAAATCATTTGCGTTACCAGCGGACCTGTCGAAGTGGCGCTCGACGAGCAACGCATTGTGCCGATTGGACCCACCATCGTCGCGGTGCCGCCGGGCGTTGTGCATGCGTTTCACTTTGGGCCGGAAACGCGTGGCTATGTTTTGAGTTTGAGTGCGCGATGGTTGGCGACCGGCAAACTCGACGAACTAGGCGAAGCAGTGCGCGCATTGTTTGCCAAACCGCGCGTGATCGAAATGAGCAAGCAAGAGCAGGTTATGCAGCGCGTGCAAAGCCTGCTACACGAACTTATCGTCGAATTCCGTCAACCCGACGGTGCGAACTCGCCGGTCGCAGGTTGGTTGGCGCGTGCGATTGTCTGGCGTCTTGCCCAGCCGTGCGCGCGTGAGCAATTGGATATGCATCACGAGTATCGTTATCACGCCGTGTTCAGCGACTTTCGCGAGATGATCGAACAACACTATTTGGAGCACTGGGCGCTGGCCAAATATGCACAGTCGCTAAATCTATCGGTCGAACGATTGAATCGATTGTGTCGTCAGCATGCGGGTGTGAGCGCGTTCGAGTTGGTGCAAGATCGACTCATTCACGAAGCGTGTCGGCGCTTGATTTATGTCGTCGTGCCGGTGACTCAACTCGCCTACGAACTTGGCTTCGCCGATCCGGGGTACTTCTGCCGATTCTTCAAGCGCCGTACCGGTTGCACACCGAATGAATATCGCAACAAGCACGCAAGCGGCGAACAGCTGACTGCGTAATGGGTGCTCGTGTTCCCTCCACGAGCACCATTCCCTACATCCCTGTAGGTCAGCGCGTGAGTGCGTGAGATTGACAACACGCGATGCTTTTCGTTCACACTCTTGATCGATCTCCCGATCTCCCGATCTCCCGATCTCCCGATCTCCCGATCTCCGATGTGATTGGGTTGCCAATACGTGTTCTATGTGTCACAGTTTGATTGTGACACTATTCAAACTCACATTGCAGCCGGGCGAGTCGATCTTCGATCAAGTGGTGTTTGCCGCGCAAAAGGCTTTTTTGAGCGGTGAATTCTTGCCGGGCCAGGCATTTCCATCGGTGCGCGTGTTGGCCACCGAACTCAAGATTCATCCGAACACGGCGCACAAGGTGGTTCAACATCTGATTCGCGAGCGTTGGCTCGTGATGCATCCGGGTGTCGGCACCGTCGTCGCCGAGCCACCGATAGCTCGCGCCGGCGACAAAAAAAGATTGCTGCAACAAGAAGTCGAAGCGTTGGTCGTTGAAGCCAAGCGCGTCGGCGTGAATTTGCACGACATCGTGCAGGCGATTTCCAATCAATGGCACAAGCTCGATAAAGCAGCTGAGGAGCGGCGCAAGTGATCATTCAAACCGACGATCTTCGCGAAAAGCCAGTCGTTCCCGAAATTCGGTTGAGCGATTGGGAAGCTCAAACTCAGAGCAAAGTTTCTGACGTAGTTGATTGGTCAGTAAGAGTCGCGCAATCACGCTGATAAAGAAAATGCGCTCACTGTCAAAACACCCGCTTACGCCCGGTTGAAATGCCTTACATGGCCAGAGAAAGCTAAAGACATCGGCACAATTAGGGCAACGGATCGAAACGGACGCGCAACTAATTTCAGCGTTTTAGATATCCGCTACACAATCATAACGCCCACATGACCCGCTTTTGCATACTCCGCGATCCGTTGATCGCGAGTCACCAGCGTCGCCCGATTCGCACGCGCAGTAGCAATGAGGAAACGATCGGCAGGATCGGCATGAAAGTGACCGGGTAGATTGATGCTGTCGAGTGCAACCTGAACGCTCAAACCAACCACGTCGAGTTCCGGCTGATTGATTGCGTCATCGACCCAAGCTTCAATCGGCACGTTGAGTGCAAGCCGCCGTTTAGCAACCAACATTCCGATTTCCCAAGCTGAGATTACCGATACCAGCAACGGCGTTGCCTTCGCGCCTGCAATTAATTTAGCAACGACCGACTGCTTCAGTTGTTGGCGATTGCCGGTAACCAACCAGAACCAAACGTGCGTGTCGAGTAGCAACCTTGGTGTTGCGCCTGTGCTCATCGACGCGACTTCTGTCGCGCTTTATCGGTAACACGATGCACGACACGCTCTTTTTTCACGCCAGCGTAGGCAAGCGTTTCTACTGTGTTCAGAGCCTCCCATTCGTTGTCGATGGGACTCAGCAGGTCGCCCTCATAAGTGACGCTCCCAGCCATTCGTCCGAATAGCGCCGCTCGTGGCGAGATCGCATCCAACGGTACCAGTTTGGCCACGGGCCTGCCGCGCTTGGTAATAGTGACGGACTTACCGGTACGCGCTACGCCTTCCATGATTTGTAGGCACTTTGCCTTGAACTCGCCCGCCGGAATCTGCATTACGATCACCATGGTCATAACGATATGGTCATGATGACACGGCCAAGCGTCAATGTCATCCGCAGAAATAGGCGATGGCTGCTCGCTACTGCCCAAACACCCATCGAAGCACCGCGGCTTGTACATCGTCGCCCACGCCGAATTCTGCGCCGGGATGATTCACCACGATTGCGACAATGTAAGTGTTACCGGACACGGCGTTCACATATCCGGCGAGGCTGCTGACATCGTCAAGATGTCCGGTCTTCATGCGAATACGACCGCGCATGCTCGGTGTGTTAAAGCGATTGCGCAATGTGCCGTCGGTTCCTGCGAGCGGTAACGAAGCTATGAACTCAGGCATGAACTGGCTATGCCATCCCGCATGAAGTACTTGCGCCAAGCCGCGCGCGGTGATGCGCTCGTCGCGCGAGAGTCCGGAGCCGTTGTCGAGTACCAAGCCTGGAATGTCGATGTGCTTTACGTTGAGCCACGCTTGCACGGCGCGGCGACCGTTCTCCGTGGTGGCGGGCGCACCGTATTGTTCTGCGGCTACAGTGAGCAGCAGGGTTCGCGCCATGACGTTATTGGAAAATTTATTTACCAAGCGCACGACTTCACCAAGAGTTAGCGAATTGAATTCAACCAGTAATCTGGCTTTCGGCGGCAACGGTTGCAATCGCAACTTGCCCGAGATGCTGCCGCCGGATTGCTCCCACAACGAACGAAATGTTCCATACGCAAATTCGGGCGCCGACATGATGGCGCGCGATGTGCTGTAGCGTCCACAGTTGCGCGGGATGACGCCGCGAATTCGTAGCGTATTTCCGGATGGACCTTGCGGCGTATCAAACCGCAATCCCTGTTGCGCACGTCGACAGCCGCCGCCGCCGAAGCGAACATTGTTTTCAAGTTCGAGATTCGCGGGCATCGGATCGACACTGACTGTCGCGAGCTTGGCGTTGGCGCCGGGAGTCACGATGCCCGATCCAATACTAAAAGTGGCGGTTTGAAAGTTAATCATCAGTGCGTCGGGAACGACGTTGTAGCTGCGCTCCGGTTGCTTATCGAACCTCCCGCGATCTTCCGACAAGGGCGCGAACCAAGTGCGATCGATGACGATGTCGCCGTTGATGGCGGTCAATCCCGTCTGCCGAAGTTGCATGACGAAACTCCACCAGCGTTCGGCGATCATGTACGGATCGCCGCCGCCGACAATGACGAGATCGCCGTCGAGCACGCCCTGTTTGATCGGTGCAGTGGTGTAAGCGCGCGTGGTCCAGGTGTACGCCGGACCCAATATGTCGAGCGCGACAATCGAGGTGAGCACTTTGATCGTCGATGCCGGTTGACGCGGCACATCGGCGTTAAGCGCCATAAAGATTTCGTCGGTGCGCACGTCTTGCACGAAAACGCTTAAGGATTTGCCGGGAATTCGCTCTTGTTCCAACGCGCGCGTAACGGCGGGCGGCAACTGCGCGGAATCGCGCGCGTGCGCGCAAAACGCAAAGAGCACTAACGCGCAGCCGACAAGCGCGAGGGGCACCGCACGGTTAGGCAGGTTAAGCCAGCACATGAGTGAGTCCAGCGTTATTCGAGTCGGGGATGCGCACGAACGAAATTCTACCGTGTTGCAGCTATTCGCTGCTTTAGTCTTAGCTCACAAGTCTGCATACTGCTATTTTCGACATGATGGCGACGGACTGCTTTTGCTTAGCGGTGATCTATGCGACGACTCTGGAATACGTTTCTCAAAGGCTTGGCGGCGGTGTTGCCGGTCGCGCTGACCTTGTACTTGGTGTACTGGCTCGGTACGACCGCGGAGGAGTTTCTAGGCAATGGTTTGCGCCTGATTTTGCCGGATCACTTGTACCGGCCGGGCATGGGATTGGTGGTCGGATTTCTCGTCGTGCTGGTGGTCGGTACGCTGATCAATGCCTATGTCGTGCGCCGCTTCATTCGCTTGGGCGAAAAATTATTGGCGCGCATCCCGCTCGTTAAAACCATCTTCGGCGCACTCAAGGATTTGACGCGCTTTCTTCCCGCCGGCGGCGAACGTCGCGATTTGCAACGAGTGGTGTTGTGGAAGATTGGCCAAGCCCGATTAGTCGGGTTCGTTACTTCCGAAACCGTGCATCCGAGGTTGTGCAGCGCCGACACCGGCGCGTTGGTGGCCGTGTATTTTCCGCTCAGCTATCAACTTGGCGGTCATACCTTGTTCTTGCCGCGCGACCAATTGGAGCCGAGCGACCTCACGGTGGAAGAAGCACTGCGGATGGTATTGATTGGCGGCATCACCAGCGATATGTCGCAGGCGAAATAGCGTATGAAAGTCGTCGTCGTTCCGGTCACGCCATTCGAGCAAAATTGCTCGGTCGTGTGGTGCGAAAAAACCAAGCGCGCGGCCGTGGTCGATCCCGGCGGCGATCTCGATCGCATCGAACCAGTGCTGACGGAAAATGGATTGACGCTGGAAAAGATTCTTCTCACGCACGCGCATATCGATCATGCGGGCGCAACGGCGGAGTTGGCGCGTCGCAAGCATGTGCCAATAGAAGGCCCGCATCGCGGCGATCAATTTTGGATCGACAATCTTCCCGAAGCCGGCAGTCGTTACGGATTCAAATATGCGGAGGTGTTCACGCCCGACCGCTGGTTGGATCAAGGCGACACGGTCACCGTTGGCGACGAAACACTACAGGTTCGACACTGCCCCGGACATACGCCGGGTCATGTCGTCTTCATTCATCCCACAGAGCGCTTTGCATTGGTGGGCGATGTGCTTTTTCAAGGCTCGATTGGGCGCACGGATTTTCCCGGTGGCAATCACGACCAACTGATTCGCTCGATTCGCGACAATCTTTTTCCGCTCGGTAACGATATCCAATTCGTTCCCGGTCATGGGCCGATGTCCACCTTCGGCGCGGAGCGTGCGCACAACCCTTTTGTGGGCGATCGCTTGTTTAAGGAATAGTCTGCGTTAAGCGACGCAAACGTGATCCAGCGCACGTCGCGACTGAGGCACGGTTAACAATTCGCGACGCGCGAACAAGCTCGTCCCATCGTGGCTGTTACGATGCATGGTGAGTTCGGCGAAAACGTTGCAGGCCTGTGGAAAATAAATTTCGACGACTGAAAGTATTGCATCTTGTTGGCGCGGACAACACGGCCGCGCCGAACGCGTTGCTTTTGCCGTTGCTGACGCGCGGCGATCGACAGCATATCGAAAATCAAGTGATTCACTTCGCGCTGGGCGATACACAATTCGGTGTCGTTCGTCAGTCGGGCATTCCGGTGCACGAATTGCCTTTGTCTGGCGATCGCTTTGCGCCGCTTGCGGCGCTTGAACTTCGTAAGTTGATTTCCAAGGTGGCGCCGGATGTCGTACACGCTTGGGGCGCGACCGCGCAATTTGCCGCGAGCTTGGTCGTGCCTTCCGGCAAAGGCAGCGCGCCGCAGGTTTGGAGCGTTGCTCGAACCACGCCACTCGCCGCAGATGCGGGATGGCTCGATAAGCGCATTTTTCAGTCCGCCAAACCCGCGCTCGCCAAACGCATTGTGTATTCATCGTCGGTGGCGGCAGCACAGTATCGTCGCGCCGGTTGGCCGGATGCGAACGCAACAGTGGTTGCGGCCGGAATCGACGCCGAACGTTTCAAACCGGATCCAATTGCGCGCGAACGTGTACGCAAGCAGTTGGAATTGCCTAAGGAAGCAATCGTTATCGGCATGCATGCGCCGTACTTGCCCGAGTTCGATCATGCGACGTTTCTCAAAGCGGTCGGCGAATTAATTCGGACTAATCCCCATTTGTATTGCGTCCTCGCAGGCCGCGCAATGCAGAAAGGGAATGCGACATTGATGGCGGCCGTGGGTGGCGGCACGCTGGGAACTCGCACCAGATTGATCGGCGAGTGGTCGGATGCGGGTGCGTTATTCAATGCCTGCGACATCGTGTGCTCGAGTGCGACCGTCGACAGTGCGCGTCTTGCCTTAGCGATGGCGATGTCATGCGGCGTGCCGTGCGTCGGCACTGGTGTTGGCGCACAAGGAGAAGTGCTTGGTAATTTTGGCGTCGCTGTCGAACCGGGAAGTCCGGTCGCACTGCAACGCGGATTAAGCCGCGTGCTCGAAATGCCGCCGGATCGACTGGCGTTCGTCGTTCATGAGGCACGCAAGCATATTTGGCAGAATTTCAATATGGCGCGCTCGATCGGAAAATTGCACGAGCTCTATATCGAATTGGCGCCCGATGTACTCGGCACCGCCGTTAACAAAACCGCCAGCGGATCGCATGAGCTGCCGCCGGAATTGGCGGTGTTCGTTCCGCCGCCGAAGCCGCAACCCGTCGAAGCGCCCGTGCCGGCGGAGCCCGCTGTCAACGCCAAAGCCGCGAGCGTAGGATTTTCCGCAACGAAATCGCAGACCGCGGCGCTATCCGACGTCGCTGTCGACGGAAACAATAGTTCGAGCGCATCCTCAGCGGTTGAATCGAAATCGGCCGCCGAATCGCAATTGTGGTCGCTCGATGCGGCGCTTGCAACACAGATGCAACAAGCAGTGAAGCCGGTCGCGGAGGATCGAGCCAACGATTCCGTAATTTGGTCGGCGGAAGAATCCGAACTTATTCAATCGATGATGACGGAAGTCGATCCATCGGAAGTGAAACCGATTGTGGTCGAACGCCCGAAACCTAAAGTTGCACCTGCGGCGAGTGGCGTCGACACCGAACAAGCGGAAGCGAAGGCGCGCGCAGCGCGATTGATGGAAGCGCGTCGGGCCGAACTGCGCAGAACTACAGCGAGCGCTAATACACAACCGACCGCGCCGACCGCCAAGGCAAATCCAATAGTCAAGGTCGCAAAAGGATAGGGGTGCGATTCAAACTGATGCAGACTCCGTCGTTTCAGACGTGTGTCTGGAATCGTCTCGATGGGCCCAGTAGTCATGCCACTGTC
>JAYTQU010000328.1:0-8730 GCA_043746555.1 Pseudomonadota bacterium
GCCTGAAAAAGCGCAGCGTACACGGCAGTACGTGAGTATTTTTCAGGCCGTTGCAACGCCGCACCGCGCGCTTCAGCGCAACCTGACAAAGTAGAATTAATTACCGGATACCTACGATGTTTCCTGAGTGGGCCACGCTCGGGCGATGAGTCCGATTCGACGATGACGGGCGCGGCCGGGCATAATTGGCCCGAACACCTCCAAGAGGAACGGCCGAAATATGTTGTCGAAATTAAAATCGAGCGTCGCCCAATGTTTTGCAGCGATGGCGGTTCTCGCTTTAGGACTGGCCGCCGCCGCAACGCCATGGCGCACTGACCTCAAGACCAGCAACTTGTCGTTTGTTGGCACGCAAGCGGGTGCGACATTCGAAGGCGTATTCGAACGTTACACCGCCAACATCGCCTTCGATCCGAAGAACTTGGCGACCAGCAAGTTCGATGTGACCATCGACGTGAAATCGGTGAATAGCAAGGATAAAGAACGCGACGACATCATTCGCGGAGTGGATTTATTTGCCGTCGAGCGTTGGCCCACTGCGCACTACGTCGCGGATAAATTCACCGCCAACGGCGACGGAAAGTTCACCGGGCACGGCAAACTCACGATTCGCGACATCACTCGCGACGTGGCCATTGATTTCACGCATCAAGTCGATGCAAGCGGCGCATGGCTCAAAGGCAGCGCCAAACTCAAACGCCTCGACTTCGGCGTCGGTCAAGGCGAATGGAAAGACACGCAGTGGGTGAGCAACGACGTGCGCGTTGAGTTTGCGCTGCGCTTAAGCCGCTAGGAAAAAAGGTCGGTCACATCGGCGGAATCGGTATCACCGCTGCGTTCGCTCGACGGCTCACGGGCGTTTTGAACGAGCGTGGCTTGACGATCAACACATCGCAGTGAGCGGCGTCGATCACCCGTTCGGCGGTGTGGCCGATGAAGGCCCGCTTGAGCGCACTGCGCGACACGGCCCCCATCACCAATAAATTGGCGCCCCAGCGTTTCACGATGCCCGGTATTTCCGTTGCCGCATCGCCGGCTTGCACGATGCGATCGGATTTTGCGATATCGAAGCGTTCGGCGACATCTTGAACGGCTTTTGTCACGCGTTGTTTCACCCGCTTGAGTTCTTGCGGCGGCGCGCTGACCCACACGGGTTCGCCCATGCCGCCGGCCACCATCGTGATCGGCAACGGATAAACATGCGCCGTTCCCAGCCGTCCTTTGTCGCCCGCCGCGATCGTTGCGATGCGTAGCACTTCTTCGTCGAGCCCGACGGGTTTCGAATGCGCATGAAATGGATCGATTGCCGTCATCACACGAAAATTATCGGCCAGTCGCGGCGCTTTCACGAGCCACAACGGACAAGGGCACGAGCGAATCAATTCCCAATCGGTATGCGTGACGAACCAACGAGCGAGCTTGTTGTGATGATGCGATTCAGCGAGCACCACATCGGGTTTGGTCTTCATCACGTGACGGACAATTGCGTCGGCCGCCGGATAGTCCCACACGATCGAGCAAGTCACTTTGACGCCGGTTTTTCGCAGGCGTTTGCCGATGCGATCGAGCTTGTCTTGTTGCCGCGTGATCTCGGCGTCGCGTACAAACTCACTCCCGCCCGAGTCGCCCGGCAGCAGATACGGCAACGCAATCACATGCAGAAGATCGAGTCGTGCGCCAAAACGCTCCGCCAATCGAACCGCCTTGCTGAGCAGCGCTCGCGGCGGGTGTTCGATATCGCGAATGGCAACCACAAACGATTTGAAACGTCGCGCTCTCATAGTGACCCCTTATTCCGTTGTGTACGTGTTAATCCTAAACCGAAATCGCCGCGGCCGTATGCGCAAATACCGCAGCGCGGTCTCGGAGAGACCAAATCGGGCAAATAGGGTGCCGAGTCGATGACCGGTCAATGCGAGCGCGAGAACGGATTCCAATCCCTTTTAACCTTCAGTTGTACTTGAGACTATGACAATTCGCAGCTACCTCGCTTGATCGCATTGTAACGGCCCTGAGAGTAGTCCGATTCGGCGATTCGTAAGCCTTCGCGAACGATTGGAAAAAGTCGCTTTATGGTCTATATTAAGAATTAGTCTATTAGTGGATTTACGAATGTCCGTCGCAAAACCCATCGAGCGAACCAAGTTTAAGCCGGAGATTCTGGTCGCTACGGCGCTCACGGCGTTTTTCAATATCGCGTCGGCGTGGGGTTTGACGGCCGACGACGAACGCACATTGCTCGGTTCGCCGCCGCGGTCGACGTTCTTCAAATGGAAGAGCGAACGCGAGTCGAAGTCGCCGCCGAAGCTTCCTCAGGACACGCTCGAGCGCATTAGCTATGTGATGGGGATTTACAAAGCGCTGCATATTCTTTTGCCAACGCCGAGCGCGGCGGATGCGTGGGTGAAGAAACCGAATGCGGCGGCGATTACACACGGTAAGTCCGCGCTGGAGCGAATGCGCGGCGGGCGGGTGATCGATCTCGCCGATGTGCGTCGCTATCTGGATGCCCAGCGTGGTTGGTAGGAGCGAGAGTTGAAGACGCAAGAGCCACGGACGACACGACTGCGTTGGCCGAAAGTCTTTCGCATCATTCCGAGCAAATTTCCACCGGTAAATTTTTTCGAACGCATCGTTCCGGCCGAACAACTGGAAGCGGCGTGGTATTTGGAAAGTTTGACCAATGATCGGCTGCGCGACGAGAGCGGCGACATTACCTTGGCGCCCAAGGAGCAACGCATCACCGGTCCCGGCGCGAGCATTGTGATGGCGGCGTTCACGCACATCGGCAATCCAAGTCGCTTCAGTGACGGTAGCTACGGCGTGTACTACGCGGCGCATTCGCTCGAAACCGCCGTGCGTGAGACAGCGTTCCACCGCGCACGATTTCTCGCTGCCACCAACGAGGCACCCGGCGAAATCGATATGCGTGCTTATGTGGGGCGCATCAAGCAACCATTCAAAGATGTACGCGGTCCGCGCTTCAAGCATCTCCACAATCCGAACGATTACTCGCGTTCGCAAGTCTTCGGGAAATCACGACGTGACAGCGGCGATTGGGGACTGGTTTATCGCAGTGTGCGACACGACGGCGGTGAATGTATCGCAGCGTTTCGTTGCGATGCGTTGTCCGCGCCGACTCAAAGTTCCGCGCTTGCTTACGTGTGGGATGGCGAACGCATTAGTCGGGTCTATGAAAAAGGCGAGGTGCTATTCGAGCTGAAATAGTTATTACTTCAGCGACAACGCAACATACCCAAGAATTTCGTGCAGCGCTAACGAACTGACCCATAGCGCTTGTGCATCCGGCAGTTCGTAAAACCAAGGACTATCGCCGCCACGACCTTGAAGACTCACTGGGGCCGGAATGCAGATAAGACCGGACGCTTCACAATGTGCGAGCGCGCGTAACATGTGAAAATCGTGCGTCACCAAAATCACTTTTTTGATGTGCTCCGGCCTCAATATCGCCGCCGAGAATTTCATATTGTCTTCGGTATCGAGCGCCCGCGCCTCGATCCATTTCACCGGCACATTGAATTCGTCCCGCATCACTTGCGCCATCGAATTGGCTTCGGGCGTCTTGCCGGTGACGGTGCCGCCCGTGACGAGCACCGGTAATCCGGTTTGGCGCGCGATGGTTGCGCCGTAGCGGATTCGATCCAGCGTGTACTGAGTTGGAGTGTCGCCATACTCCGGCGTGTTGTGCCGCAGACCGCCGCCCAAAATCACAATTGCCTGCGCGGATTTTCCCGCTGCGGCATTGAAAGTCGGGGCAACACGAAGCGAATAAATCAGCAAGTGCGATACGGCCGGTGTGGCAAGCAGCAATATCACGAGTATCGGCGTCCATGCCAATGCACGACCCAATCGCGGCCAGCGCTTCATGATCAACAAGCCGATGACGGCGACGAGCAGCAGATTGAACGGCGGCAAGATAAGTTTCGTAATCAGCTTTTTGAGTAGAAAAAGAAATCCCATGTCATTCTCATTTGTTTACTTGCTAGCGCCAAGGCGCTTCCAATTCCCATTGCGCGAACGGCACGTCGTCTTTCAAATGCACGCCACAACCGGCGTGAATAAAATGGTTTCGCAACCGTTTTCGATACCACGCCGCCGAGCGGAGGAAAACATTCGAATCGGTTCCTGACGGGTCGACGTTCTCGCGCCAATCGCGTGCGGTCGGAACGTGAAAGTACAAAGCGCCGCGACACCATTTCGCCAGATTGGCGAGCGCGCGTTCGGCATCGGCGTTGTTCAAGTATTGAATCACGTCCGCACAGATCACCAGATCGAATTGACCTTTGAGTTTAAGATCAACAATCGAGCCGTGACGCCAACCTTTCTTCCGGCATAGGTATTCGCTGATTTCAGTGCCGGTGTAGGTCGCATCTCGAAACACGTGCCGCAGCGGCCGCTCGTACCAACCGAGTCCACAACCGACATCGAGAATACGTTGGACGGGAAGATCGAGCTGCTTCACCAGTGACGCGATCGACGCGCCGCGCGTATCGGTTTGCTCGCGACTCATCGCGCGCGTCGCCGGCGTCAGATAGAAACGACGATAGTAAGCACGATTGAAAACGGGACTGGCGCTTGTGGCTCGGGGCGTGGGCATGACGTTCGCTGTCAGTTGTTCGAATGACTGCCGCACACCTTAATGGAATCGATCGTGCGTGACTATGGTGTTCCGGACTTGAGCGCATCGTTTCCATGCCTCTTGTTCTTTTCCAACCCGTCCCCAAGAAGACTCCATGAGCAAAACTACCCCTGTTGATAATGAAACCCACACCATTTCGGATGACATGTTGATCATCCTGCCGGTGCGTAATCTCGTGCTGTTCCCTGGCGTGGTATTGCCGGTGAGCATGGGTCGTGAGCGAACGGTCGCGGGCGCCGAGGAGGCCGTGCGCAATGAGCGCAGGGTCGGATTCCTGTTGCAACGTGATTCGCAAACCGCCGATCCGACTGGCGACGATCTTCATAAGATCGGAACCGCGGCGACTATTTTTCGCCACGTCACCGCGCCCGACGGCACGCATCATATCGTCGTACAGGGCGAGCAGCGTTTTCGCGTACTCGACTTTCAACCGGGTCTACCGTATATGGTCGCGCGCGTGGAATATCTCAAAGAACCGGCCACGATTTCGAACGATGTCGAAGCGCGCGTATTGCACTTGAAAAAGCTAGCAGCCGAAGCGATTACGCTATTGCCGCAAGCACCGGCCGAGATTGGCAATATCGTACAAACGATGGAGTCGCCCTCCGCGTTGGTCGATTTGATTGCGAGCTACATGGATGTGAAACCCACCGATAAACAGCAATTGCTCGAAACCGACGATTTGAAAGCACGTTTCGATCGCGTTACCGAATTGCTGATGCATCGCATCGAAGTGTTGCGATTGCAGAGACAGATTGAACAGAACACTCGTGAAGCGATCGACGAGCGGCAGAAAGAAATTCTGTTGCGCGAGCAGATGAGGCAAATTCAAAAGCAATTGGGAGAGACGGAAGATTCCTCCGAAGAGCTAAAGGAGTTGGCTGAAGCCATCGACAAGGCGGGCATGCCGCCGGATGCGTTAGAGCAAGCGAAAAAGGAATTGAAACGCTTACAACGAATGCCCGAATCCGGCGCGGAAAATTCGATGGTACGCACGTGGCTCGATCTCGTGGTGCAACTACCGTGGTCCAAGCTCGACAACGAAGCGATCGACATTGCAAACGCACGACAGGTGCTCGACGAAGATCACTACGGCCTGGAGAAAATTAAGCGTCGCATTGTTGAATACTTGGCAGTGCGAAAACTGAATCCCCAAGGCCGTAGTCCGATTCTGTGCTTTGTCGGTCCCCCGGGTGTGGGTAAGACATCGCTCGGTCAATCCGTCGCGCGTGCATTGGGATTGAAGTTTCAGCGAGTAAGTCTAGGCGGTGTGCACGATGAAGCGGAGATTCGCGGTCATCGTCGCACTTACATCGGCGCGTTGCCGGGCAACATCGTGCAAGCGCTTCGCAAAGCGGGCACGCGCAATCCGGTGTTGATGCTCGATGAAATCGACAAACTCGGCGCGGGCATTCACGGCGATCCATCGTCGGCAATGCTCGAAGTGCTCGATCCCGAACAGAACAACAGTTTTCGCGACAACTACCTTGGTTTGCCGTTCGATTTATCGAAAGTGCTGTTCATCGCCACGGCTAACATGCTCGACACGATCCCAGGGCCGTTGCGCGATCGCATGGAGATTATCGAACTCTCGGGTTATACCGAAGACGAGAAAGTCGAAATCGCGAAGCGCTATTTGATGAAGCGTCAGCTGGAGGCGAACGGACTAAAGTTCGAGCAAGCTTCGATTACCGACGAAGCACTTCACCAACTCGTGCGCGATTACACGCGCGAAGCCGGTTGTCGTACTCTTGAACGCACTATCGGTTCAGTTTTGCGCAACGTTGCGGTTCGCATTGCGGAAGGCGCGATCACCGAGCAAACCATCGGAAGCGACGATGTCGTCAAAATTCTTGGTGCGCCACGATTCGAGAATGAAGTGGCGATGCGCACCAGCATACCCGGTGTTGCAACCGGTCTTGCATGGACACCCGTCGGTGGCGATATTCTGTTCATCGAATCCACTCGCACGCTCGGCACCGGTAAATTGATTCTTACCGGACAGTTGGGCGATGTGATGAAGGAAAGCGCGCAGGCCGCGTTGTCGCTGGTTAAAGCGCAGTCGGTGTCGCTCGGCATCGATCCAACCTTGTTCGAACGAAGTGACATTCATATTCACGTCCCGGCGGGCGGTATTCCGAAAGACGGTCCGAGCGCCGGCGTATCGATGTTTACATCGTTGGTGTCATTGCTAACGGACAAAACCGTTCGCAACGATGTCGCGATGACTGGCGAGATCAGTCTGCGCGGTTTGGTGTTGCCGATCGGCGGCATCAAAGAAAAATCCATCGCCGCGTTGCGCGCGGGAATTCATACCGTATTGCTGCCGGCTCGAAATCGCAAAGACTTGGAAGACATCCCGCAAAGCGTGCAAGACGATCTCAAGTTCGTTTTCTGCGAACACGTGGATGATGTGATTCACGAAGCATTGGGCTTGGATGTCTCAATGCAATTTATGAAGACCACGAGTTAACGCGACAAATCACTATTCGATACAGTCGAATCGCAAAAACTGCGGGAGAAACAGCATGGTCCGCGTGTGGGACGTTTGGGTCCGCGTCGGGCATTGGCTGCTGGTGTTGTGCATCGCCGTCGCGTGGCTTACGCGCCATGGCGGCGGCGAGTGGCATGAGTGGTCGGGCTATGGCGCTGTGGCCATCGTCGCTGCTCGAATCGTGTGGGGATTCGTCGGTTCATCGTATGCACGCTTCAGCGAGTTCGTTCGCGGCCCGAAGGAAGTGATCGCCTACGCAAAAGATTTGCGTCGAAGGCGCGAGCAGCGCTACCTCGGTCACACGCCGCTTAGCGGCTATATGATGATCGCGTTGCCGAGTGCCGTATTATCGACCGGCGTGAGCGGTTGGTTTTACTCCACCGATCGATATTGGGGAGTGGCATGGGTGGGCGAACTGCATCATTCGCTCGCCGACCTTCTAATGCTCTTAGTTGCATTGCATATCGTCGGCACACTGTTCGCCTGCTACCGCAATGACGAAAATTTAGTCGCCGCGATGGTTCATGGCCGCAAGCGGTTGCGGTAGTCTCCGCGCATGATTTTCGACTTCAAAGATTTGGAACTTTTCGTCGCCGTCGCCGAAGCTGGCAGCATTGCGAGAGCAGCCGAGCGTTGCCACACCGTTGCATCCGCTGTGAGCAAGCGATTGTCCGATTTGGAAGCATCGTTCGGTACGGCATTATTGTCGCGCGGTGCGCGCGGCGTCGAACTCACTTCCGCGGGTCACGCGTTTCTTGTGAAATCTCGCAAGCTGCTCGATCAAGCCGGTCAACTCGAAGAAGAAATTCAGAAGCACTCGGCCGGACTGCGCGGACAAGCCACCGTGTTCGCCAACATGTCGGCCATTGTTGAGTTCTTACCGACAGTGCTCGCGTCGTTCTTAAAGCAACATCCCGACATTCATGTACACCTGGAACAGCATCTCAGCGAACACATCGCCACGGCCGTTAAGGAAAACAGCGCGGACATCGGCATCGTGGGTGAGTTGCCCACGCTCGATCAACTAACCACGATTCCGTTTCGTCAAGACGAGTTGGTACTGGTCACTCGACGCGATCATCCGGTTGTAACGCAGTCGGGAATCGCATTCGCTAGTGTCGCATCATTTCCGTTCGTGGGATTAGACGCGAATAGCTCATTGCACTACGTACTCGCGAAAGCCGCGGCCGAATGCGGCAAGAAATTGGATATGCGAATTCGCGTCGCGAGTTTCGATGCGGCATGCGCGATGGTCGCGGCCGGATTGGGTGTCACTATTCTGCCGCGCTTGGCTGTCGCGCCCTATTTGCAGGCGTTCGATCTCGCCGCGATCAAACTCACGGATCAGTGGGCGATACGGCAACTATTTATCTGCGTGCGATCCGATCAACCGTTGCATCCGGCGGCGCGACTGTTGCTGGAGAAGTTGCGAGCGTAGCCGAATTCAAAAGCCATCTCTTCCCCGCTCACCCTGAGCCGTGAGCTTGTCGAAGGGTCGAAGGGTTCTTTCCCTCCTGACACCACGCTGTCAGGAGCCATCCCGCACTATGTCTTCGCGCCGAGCGCTGCAACAGAT
>JAYTQU010000329.1:0-2051 GCA_043746555.1 Pseudomonadota bacterium
GCCTGAAAAAGCGCAGCGTACACGGCAGTACGTGAGTATTTTTCAGGCCGGTGCAACGCCGCACCGCGCGCTTCAGCGCAACCTGACAAAGTAGAATTAGTACGAGAGTCGATATCGGAGGTGCTACGTTACGATCCACCGTCGCACAACACGCGACGCTTCCTGGTCGCAGACGCAGCAGTACTGGGCCAGCCGATGAAATCCGGAGACGCGATATTGGTGGTCGTCGCGGCCGCCAATCGCGATTCGCAAGCGAATCCAGAACCCGATCACTTTGACTTGTTTCGAGAGCAGCGACGACTGTTCAACTTTGGCGTGGGCGTTCACGCCTGTCCGGGAGAGGCGTTCGCGATGGTCATCGCGCAAGCGGGCGTGACTGCTCTGCTCGCATCTTCATTACCACTAGACCGACTGCGCAATAATTTAACCTATAGAACTTCGGCGAACACGCGCATACCGCTCTTCGGCCGAGCGTTTAACAATTGAGGAGACAGGTGTGCAAGATCAATTCTCCAAAGCGCTAACTTTTCGGGCACTCCACGAACGTGCTCAACCGTTTGTAATTCCCAACCCTTGGGATCGAGGCACTGCGCTGCTGCTCGAAAGTCTGGGATTCGAAGCGCTTGCCACCACCAGTCTCGGAGTTGCGAACACGCTGGGTCGCAAACGAGTAACCAAACAGGAGGTGCTGGATAATTGTCGGCTCATCTGTGATGCCACGGAACTACCGGTGAATGCCGACCTTGAGAATGGATTTGCCGACGATCCTAAAGATGCGGCAGAGTCGATTCGACTTGCCTACGAGTGTGGCGCGGTAGGAGCTTCCATCGAGGATTTCAGCGGTGACGAAGCAGCGCCCATTTACGATTTCAATCTTGCGGTCGAACGCGTGCATGCGGCAGTTGAAGTAGCCAGATTGTTGCCGACGCCTTTCGTGTTTACAGCGCGTGTGGAGAATTTTTTGCACGGTCGACGCGATCTCGACGACACGATCAAGCGTCTGCAAGCATTCGAAGCCGTCGGTGCCGATGTCTTGTACGCTCCGGGTCTGCACAGTCTGGAGCAAATACAAACCGTTGCCGCAGCGGTATCCAAACCGATCAACGTCGTGATGGGATTCGCCGATCCGAACTTAACGCTTGATCAACTCGGCAGTGTCGGCGTAAAGCGCGTCAGCATTGGCGGCGCGCTTTCGCGCATTGCACTGCAATCGTTTATGAATGCAGCGCGTGAAATGTATAACGGCAACTTCAGTTTTGTCTCGCACCTTGCGCCGCTTCCAGAGTTACAGCGCGCATTCTCTTAGAATCTATATCGGTTAAAAAATCGTCTAAATCTCGGCCCAAAGTTGCGATTGATGTCGAACGACATGATGACTCGCTGCGCACGTCCTACAATCTGCTCGCGGTCGACGACGCCGAAGTATCGCGAGTCGTAACTATTATCGCGTGAATCTCCCATCATAAAATACTTCCCGGCGGGAATAGTGCTGGGACCGACGCTGCGCATCGCGGAGCGTGACGGCAAGATCATGACGTTGTGAGATCGATTGGGACCGTGTTCAATGGCGACGATCGGTCGAGGGTCTTCATAAACTTCGTCGCGAAAAGGCGGTAAGGACTCGATGTTAATCTTGCGCCGTCACTTGAGAGTTCCATTAACGCGTTCTAATCGTTTGCTATTCGCGCCGTATTCACTGCCGAGAGAGATTCAAGAATTTCGGCGTTCGTAAATATGTCTCGTGTCGTGCCGGTAAGTTTGCGCTGCCAATTCGCATGTTCCGTATCTGTGCCCGGCACATTGACCGGTTCTGTCATGCCCAGTAAATCTTCGAGCTGAATCAATACCAACGCGGCAGTGGAACGTGCCAAATAGAGATGCATGGCGCGCGCGAGAGCAGGCGAAAACTCGGGCAGAGAGTCGTTCGTCCGCCAGTTCCACAGGCCCGCATCATTCAGCGCCGTTAACAATGCGTGCCGGTCTGCCGCGCGTTCATCGCGTAGATGCTTGACAACAGCGACGTCGGCAAACAGTCCAAGACGATCGCGCGA
>JAYTQU010000330.1:0-8966 GCA_043746555.1 Pseudomonadota bacterium
CTCGAATCGAAACATCGGATCCAACGGTGTCAACCTTTGCGTTTGCCAGTAAAACGTCAGCCGCCATTAGAAATTCCTCGATTTGAATGATCGCCCGCCGTTGCAGGTATGTGAGTCACGCAGAGTGACACATCCGCGTGACTCACATGGGACAATCGCCAACAATAGTGAGTGTTGCGCACGCTTCCAAGCAATGGGTTGCCCGAATCGTGCAGTCGTTCGCAATTCGTTTCTGCAAGATGAAACCGCAGCGCGTCAATTTAGGCACACAATAACCGGCAACGTTGTCGCCGCAACTTTGCGTGCCAACAGTCTTGAAAACGCGGCAGCGAAAGCGCACATTCTCACGTCTACAAAACGAGGACCAAAACAATGACCGCTACCGATCACTTGCTGGTCGACATTAACGACGGCATTGCCGTTCTTAAATTCAATCGCCCCGAGAAGCTCAATGCTTTGTCCGGAGAAATGATCGCACAGTCGATCGCGATGTTGGAGCAACTCGCCACGGATTCAACGGTGGGATGTATCGTGGTGACGGGCGCGGAGCGTGGATTTTGTGCAGGCGGCGATGTGTCTGCGATGAATACCGGCACGACCGCCGCCGCGCTCTCGTTCGAACAGAGACTCGATCGGCAGCGCAATGGACATCGCTTGTCCGCATTACTTTATTCGATGCCAAAGGTCACGATTGCGGCCGTCAATGGCGCGGCGGCGGGTGCCGGGCTCGGCATCGCGTTGGCGTGCGATTTACGCATTGCCTCCGACAAAGCCAAGTTCACCACGGCATTCGCGAAGGTCGGACTAGGCGGAGATTTCGGTATTACTTGGCCGCTCACGCGATTGCTTGGCGAAGGAAAAGCGAAGGAGCTTTTGTTTTTGTCCGAGGTATTAACCGCGGATCAGGCGCTGCAAGTGGGACTCGTCAATCGCGTGGTGTCGCATGAACAGTTTTCGCAAGTCGTCAACGAAACCGCCGCGCACATCGCAAAGGGTCCGCAAGTGTCGTATCGCTACATGAAAGAAAACGTGCGACTTTCCTCCTCGCAAGACTACGCGACGATGCTCGATCGCGAAGCCTGGACGCATCTTCGTTGCGGCGAAACGGACGACCACCGCGAGGGCGTGCGCGCGTTTGTCGAAAAGCGCGCAGCGAAATTTGTCGGTCGCTGAGATTGTATACGTGAGGGAACGACTATGAGTTTGCGAATTCGACAAATCGTTGTGACTGCGCGCGATCTTGCGACAACCGCGTCGCAAATCGAACGCGTTCTTGGCGTGCAGGTGTGCTATCGCGACCCGGAAGTCGGCAAATTCGGTTTGGAAAATGCCTTGTTTACTCTCGGCGATCAATTTCTGGAAATCGTCTCGCCGGTCCGCGATAACACCGCTGCGGGGCGACACATCGAGCGTCACGGCGATTCAGGTTACATGCTCATCTTGCAGACCGATGATTTGGCGCGCGACCGTGCACGTCTCGATCGCTTGGGCGTTCGCATTGTCTGGCAAGCAACACATTCCGACGTTAGCGCAGTGCATTTGCACCCAAAAGACATTGGCGCGGCGATTGTCTCCATCGACCAACCGATTCCGCCCGAGTCTTGGCGATGGGCTGGACCCAACTGGCAGAAATTTGCGGCACGCGATGGCGCGCAACGAGTACTCGAAGTAACAATCGGTGCTACCGATCCAGCGGCCATGGCGCAACGCTGGGCTGAAGTGTTGGGAACGAGCGCACCGACTAAGAATCGCGATGGGCTTCGCATTGACATTACCGATGGCGCACTCAACTTCGTGCCGGCGAAAGCCGACGTGATTGCGGGCTTTGGAATTGCGATGAACGAACCGCAAAACGCATTCGCCGCCGCACGCGCGCGAGGATTGGACCTTGCCGAGGGTGCGGTAACCATTTGCGGGACGCATTTTGCGATTTCGCGTGGATCGGTGTGACAGCGCTCACATAGATTCTTTATTCGCAGAGTTACCGTTAGGCCAAATGTTTCAACGGCGTCGACGGTGATAGTTATGCGAATTCCTCAAGTACACTTCTGGACGTTCGGGTGTTTGGCCATCGCTATGGTGTCGATAGGCGGCTGCGCAGCGATGAGCGCAAACGAGTGTTTGACGGTGGACTGGCGCACTGTTGGCTATGAAGACGGCGTTGCCGGATATTCGGGCGATCGCATCGGTCAGTACCGCAAAGCCTGTGCGAAACACCGCGTCACACCCGACTTGGCACAATATCAATCCGGTCGCGACCAGGGGCTCCGTGAATTCTGCAAACCCGCAAATGGGTTTCGAATCGGCGCACGCGGAAACGGTTACAACGGAGTTTGCCCCGCGGATTTAGACGGCGCGTTCACGTCCGCGTTTCAATCGGGTCGCCAGTTGAATACTTTGCGGAATCGTGTTGCCAACGCGAGCCACCAACTGATCTCGATGCATGAGGAACTCAAACGGATCGACGAGGACTTGATCAAGATTGCGGCCGATATACTCGATCCGAAAACAAACAACGAAGAACGTGCGCAACTCTTGCTTGACACCAAACGGATGGCCGAAAGGCGAGGCAAGCTGAAGGCCGATATTCCACAGATCGAGAAGGACCTCGACTACTATCAACGAGAACTCGACGATTACCGCGCGACGCTGGCGTACGTTGAATGAGCGTAGTATTTCGTCCGTTACTTTCCGTCGAAGGCGCGCTTCAGTTCCGCAATATCGAGTTTGATCATTTTCATCATTGCTTGCGTGACCCGCGCTGCCTTCTCTTGATTCGAGTCCATCAGAAGGTCCGGCAATGCCGTTGGTACGATCTGCCACGATAAACCGTATTTGTCTTGCAGCCAGCCGCATTGCACCGGTTTTCCGCCGGCAACCAGGTGGTTCCAATAGTAGTCCACTTCTGTTTGCGATTCGCAGTTCACCACCAACGAAATGGCCGGCGTGAACTGATATATCGGTCCGCCGTTCAAAGCCACAAACTCCTGTCCTTGCAATCGAAACGCAATGGTCATCACGCTGCCCTTCGGCCCCGGACCGCTGTCGCCGAATCGAGCTACTTTATCGATGGAGGAATTCTTGAAGATCGACGTATAGAAATTAACGGCCTCTTCAGCATGGTTGTCGAACCACAAAAATGTCGTGATCTTTTGCATGCGATGTTCTCCGCCGTCGTCGGATGATCAGCACTTACGACTTAGCTCTCTCCGAAGTGATCGCCGGGCTTCATCGGTTGTAGGCGTATCAGCCGCGAGTCCTCCACGGCCGCTTGCCGATGTTTCACGGCTTCCCGATAAATGGGATCGCGGATCATCTGTACGAACGCATCGACGCTCGGATACTCGGCGATAAAGACGCGATCCCAGCGTTCGGTGGTGGGGCCAATCAACATGTGTTCGAAGCGGCCGATCCAAAATTGCGTTCCGCCGAGCCTGGTAAACACTGGGCCGCTTTCGCGCGCATAGGCGCGGTAGGCTTCCTCGCCGGTCGACTGTCGACCGTCAGGATAAATTGCATGATCGCGCAGTCGAACTAGATTCAACATATGAATGATCCCAGGGCGCCGCAGATCGCGAAACGCCGCAAACTGCTCTTTTGTAGGATCGATGTAGTGATTCATATTAGTAACTCCAAACTGCCAAAGGAATTTGCCTCATCGCCGCCCGTCTGTCTCAACTCGATGTTTGGCGGCCAACGTGTCCAAATGCGATACGTGAATGAGATTGGCGACCTTGCGCACCAAATGTTCTTCGTGAAGATGCAACACCCCGTCGGCATAAGCCACGCGCCACAGTTCTTCAACAAGCCACCGCTTTTGCTCCGGCGAAAATTGTCGATTGATCTGCGAAGTCGCCTGAAACAAATCGGTCGCCGCGCGTGCTTGTTCCTCGGCCGCGGCGATCAATTCGGCCGACTCGACGGCGGTCAATGAAAAACGACTGCCGACACCATCAAGCAGGGCTCGTCGTTCGTCGGGCGTGATCGTGTCGTCGGCTTGCATGACTTCCACCAACAATGCAGCGGCGGCAACCCGAGTGCAACGCACTTCGGCAGCAATTGTCGTTTGATCTTGGTGCGGAGCCAAGTGCTTTTGTAAAAATGTGTTGATGGCGGCGAGCATTCGATTCAGTCCAACGATTTTCTGGGCGACAAAGAAATTGGCGTGAATTCTGGCATGATTGCTCAATGCTGACCAGCCGAATGAACGCAATCTATTGAGGGTCCACGAATGCCCATGTCTGTTCCCACTTTCGAAGATGTTATTGCCGCCGCCGATCGCATCGCGGGTTACGCGCATCGTACACCGGTGTTGCGATCTCGCAGTGCGGATGAGTTGCTCGGCGCGCACGTGTTCTTCAAATGCGAAAACCTACAGCGGACCGGCGCATTCAAATTTCGCGGTGCATTCAATGCGCTGTCGCGATTTAGTTCCGAACAGCGAGCAGCGGGAGTGGTTGCATTCTCGTCGGGCAATCACGCGCAGGCGATTGCATTGGCGGCGCAACTGCTCGACATTCGCGCCACCATTGTCATGCCGCATGACTCGGCGACATCGAAGTTGGAAGCGACTCGAAACTATGGTGCGGAGATTCTTTTCTACGATCGCTATAAAGAGGATCGAAAAATGATTGCCGATAAACTAGCCAATGAACGCGGCATGACGCTTATTCCACCCTTCGATCACGCCGATGTGATCGCAGGGCAAGCAACCGCGGCCAAGGAATTGTTCGAAGAGATCGGTCCATGCGATGCGTTGTTTGTCTGTCTCGGCGGCGGCGGTTTGCTGAGCGGTGCGGCGCTCTCTGCGCGTGCATTGTCGCCAACCTGTCGTGTCTATGGTGCCGAACCGGAAGCGGGCGATGATGGCCGCCAATCGTTCACTGCCGGAACAATTGTGCAGATCGAAACACCGCATACCATTGCCGATGGCGCACAAACACCACGCCTCGGCGATCTCACCTTCGAGATTATTCGTCGCGAAGTAGCCGACATCTTCACCGTCAGCGATCTGCAGTTGGTGGAAGCAATGCGCTTCTACGCCGAGCGCATGAAAATGATCGTCGAGCCGACCGGTTGCTTAAGCTTTGCGGCAGCGTGCAAAGTTAAAACCGAGTTGGCAAATCGAAGAGTCGGCATCATCGTGAGCGGCGGAAATGTTTCCGCGTCGCGTTTCGCCGAACTCGTCCAGCAGTTTCAATCGCCCTGATCTGCGATGAGAGCCGAACAATGTTGAGAAGACTCGTCCTGCTAGCTCTTATCGTTGCGGCTGGCTACTACACATTTGGCAGACAACACGAAGCTACGTCGGAACGACGTGATGATGAATCGTCCATGTCGCAGACAACCGCTACGACGGTTGATTCAATTGCGCTTGTATTTCGTCGTCGCGAAAGCCATGTTCAAGTAGAGGCGGCCGGCGTCGTCAAAAAGGTGTTGAGCGACGACAACGATGGATCGAGACACCAGCGATTCATCGTGGTGCTTTCTTCAGGCCAAACCGTATTGATTGCACACAATATCGATCTCGCTCTTCGTGTGTCGCCGCTTGCGGTGGGCGATGCGATTCAATTTAACGGCGAGTATGAGTGGAATGGCAAAGGCGGTGTCGTCCACTGGACGCACCTCGACCCCCACAGTCGGCACGAAGCCGGCTGGATTAAGCGCAATGGCCGGACGTTTCAATGAACTATCGACTAGGCGAGTCTGGGCAATAACCGCAGGCGGTTTCTGTTGGTAGCGACAATGTCTTATTTAAAAGACAGAGTTAGTGACCGGAAAAGATCTGCGTGCAGCATGCGATGCATTGCTTGCAGGTGAGTCGCCGCTTACAGAACAAAAACCAAGCATCGGTTGCAATATCAAATGGCGGTCGTGAAAGTGAACGTGTCGGTCCTGAGCAACCTCACTTTGGGAGACGTCGAGCGCGAGATTTGGTGATCCGCGAGCCGAAGGTTTTGCGGTGCAAGCAATCCGCTAAAATCGCCAATCGACGCCTGCCAATGGCACGATGCCCAGCCAAAGTTTTTGTTTGACCTGAATATGAAGAGTGCTGTCGGACGATTCCGTCACCGTCACTTGCTGGCAACAATCGTTCGCGCGATTTAGAGCGTTATGAGCCTCAACATAAAGCTCAAGCGTCGTGGTGCCGATCGGTACCTGATATTGAGTGCGTAAATCGAGTGAAGCAAAATCGCCAAATCGTTCTGAGTTCCGTATTCCGAGTTTCGCGGTGTCGCTATTTCCTGGGGAGCTGTTGATTTGCAATGGTCTGTAAGGCCAACCGGTATGCCAAGTCAACGCCGCGGAATTATGCCATCGCGATGTGGAAAATTGAAAACCGGCGGACAACGCATGCGGTTGATCGAAGCTTCGCGGAATATCTTGCAGTCCAAGCCGATCGAGTGTTTGTGACCACGTATAACTGGCCCACCAATTAGCCGGACCCAGGCGTGTCGATGCGATCGAGATCTCGACGCCGCGAGCCGACGAACTTCGTGGTGCGATCAACGTTCGATCGATCTTCAATTCCGGTGCGAGCGTGACCACATCTAAAATGTTCTCGCTGTACTGTCGCACGTGGCTGCTGTGCTTTGTGTAACTCTCGATACGAAGTCGGATTTCGTCTTCGAAGCGACGCTCGAATCCCAGGACGTATTGATCGGAGGATTCCGGCGAACTGAATCTAGACGCAAGGCTTGTGATATCCAAATTATTCGGTCCGCGGGCCTGTACGTATCGGCCGGCTCCGAATCTCAAAGTGCTATTGGCGTTGAGGGCGTAACTAAGATTAAGGCGAGGGCTCACTACCTCCGAATGATCGATATAGTCGTAGTCGTCCCAGCGCAATCCTAACTCGCCGCTCCACGCATCGAATTCGGTGCGTGCAGAGATATATGCGTTGTACATATCGCCACGCGGTTCGCCCGCGAGATGAATGTTCACCATTTGCCGAAGATGGAACGTTGCCGCCAACGGATCGAAAGCAATGGCGTGACTCGTATAGTCGTAACGCAAGCTGGCTCGATCGATATGCGCGCCCCACTCAAGACTTGTGCTTGCAGCGACCTTGGCCGACCAATCCATCGATAGAGAATCGATGATCGTGTCGTGCGTTCGGTTGAGCAAACCGTTACTGATCAGTTTAACGTCGACGGTCGCTTCGCGTGTTGAAGTGAGATTGGCCCGCGACAATTGCACTCGAGCGGCTAGCGAGTCGCTAAAGTTGTGTTCGGCGCGTAGCCACAGGTAAGTGTCGCGATAGCGCGCTGTCGTTTGCTCGGCGTGAGCGAGCGTTGTTAACTGCAAGTCGTCGTTGAGTCGTAACGCGCCGGCGGTGAGTTTGAAGGATTGCCAATCGTAACTTACGCGCCCCAGATAATCCTCAAACGCCGGATCCCCGATTTTTCGTCGCAGGCGGCGCAACACTTCCGGAAGGCTGCTGTTGCGATACCCAAATAGCCATGTTCCTTGCTCATTGTCGAAGCTGCCGCTCGAGATGGCTCGGGTGTACAGCATGCTGACGCCCAATAGAGTTTCAGTGGTTTTGTTTTCGCGCGCAGCGATATCCACCATGCCCGACGTATGATTACCATAGCGTGCAGGGTATCCACCGCTAAAGAAATCCAACGATTGCACAAACTCCGCATCCAACAATCCGAATAGGCCTTGAAAATCTTTGAGGTGCACTGGGTTATACAACTCGACACCATCGAATTGGACTAGCGTTTCGTCTTCGTTGCCGCCGCGCACATGCGTGAGGGCGGAAACGCCGTTGTTGGTTGTGCCGGGAAGGTAACGAAGCGAGCGCAGTGCATCCTGTTCGCTGCCGATCATGTGTTCCAGTGCCGACCGACGCATGACAACCGAGTCGGTTTCGTTCTCGCGCGCAAGACTATAGCGACTTGCGTAGACCGTTACTTCCCTCAATCGCGACGGGACCATAGGCGAAGTCGCAGACACACCCTCATCCACTGCTTCGTTGCGGACTATGGCATAGCCCGCGGCAGAACTACCCAAATACTTGAGTGTTAAGCCGAGAGGTCTAAGCGCTTCTCTAAGTCGATCCAGCGGCGTCGATGCCGCGGGTTCTTCGTTCACGCGCAGTGCGGGCGTGACAATTTGATTACTATAAATCAGCGGGATGCCGCTCGCACGAAGTTCGGCGAGAATGTCGCTAAGAGTGCGTCCCGCCCACGTCGCCGCTTGCGCCGTTTGCGCAATGAGTATCGTTAACACCACCAGCGATCGCCGCAGTATTTTTAGTGATCGATCGGAGTCGTTTTTACGCACGGCCGTTTCGTATTGTTAGCATGACATCGTCGCGGAAGGCGAACGGGTCTATGCGCGCGCTTGTTACGAACCTTGTTGAAAAATCGTTTGTCTTGCCGTGAGTAGTTCTAGCGTGCGCGGCGCACGACCGAGTCGGTTGCGGCTTGCGGCATTAGAATTTGGAGACGATCAATCGTTCGCCGTCGTAATGCGCAACAAAATCCGTGGTCGGCAAAATTGCTGCAATAGCTGCGGCAGGCGTGAAAGATCCGCTTGCGCCATGAAGTAACGTGTTTTTCGCCGCATCTTCAGTTGCGATGTCTGCGTACTCCAAACGATAACCACTTTCGGTCGCCGCCCAGGTCAAAAAATCCTTGAGTGATTTGTTGTCGATATCGAAGCGTGGCGCCAGCGCATCCACCCATTCCCAGTCGTGGCCATAGGGCGATAATTTGTTTCGCGTAATTCGGCCGCCTTTATCGATCCTAAATTCCTGCCCTGACTCCGCGAGTATTTTTCGATCGACATTCGCGAATTCGACTTGTCCATCACGCACGCCGACGCTGAGCGCATCGACTGTCGCGGTCAGGAGATACCGAGTACCGCGATGAGACACATTGCCAAAGCGCGTCGCAATCGAAAGTGGCGCGTGGCGTGGACCGCTATCAACATACAGCGAGCCGTTGTTCAACTCA
>JAYTQU010000331.1:0-14708 GCA_043746555.1 Pseudomonadota bacterium
ATCGCGCCGCGCCGATTGCCGATTTTTTCGCTTTCGACTTCACGTCGGCAGATCGCCGTTCTCGCGACAATTCAGCGCTGCAGCGCGAAACAAAATTGACCGGGAATTCGACTAGTCCGTAGTCTCTTCGAGTGCGTTATCGCGTTGTGCCAGAACGCCATGCCGCACCCCAAGGCAAATACCTATCTCGGTCCGCTGTGACGAGCGCCAATTTTTGGCGCTCGATTCGGTATACTTGCGCGCTTTTCGAGTCCTAGTCGTACCGAAGCGGCATCACGCCTTTATTTCCGCCGATAGCGAGCCCGTTGCCATGAGCCAAGTCCCTCACGATTCCACTACTCACGACAAACATTTCTACGATTCTTTCATGTTGGTGCTCGGCATTCTGATCTGCGTCGCCGCGATGCTGATTTTTGTGGCTCGCATGGTCGCCGGACAAGCGCAGCATCAAATTGTGCAAGACGACGCCATGGTGCGCCAGGCTACCGCGGAGCGTTTGGCGCCCGTCGGCAGGGTCGCGGTTTCCGGTCAAGACAACTCGGCGTTGGCGCCGCCGAAGGAAACGAGAGTCGCGGCTGTACAAGACCTAAGCGGCGAACAAGTATTCACCATGGCCTGCTCGGCGTGCCATGGTACAGGCGTTGCGGGGGCACCGAAGTATAGCGACAAGGCGGCCTGGTCACCGCGTATCGCGCAAGGCATGGCGACGCTTTACTCCCATGCGCTCAAGGGCTTCCAAGGTAAGTCTGGCGTCATGCCGACTAAGGGCGGTCGTCCGGATCTGTCGGATAAGTCGATCACCAACGCCGTTGACTACATGGTGAAAGCGGCAAAATAGTTTTTATAAAGATGCAACCCAAGCCGCAGAGTATTTTTACGCGTATCGCATGTGACCTTATTTCGTAGCACGATCCAGCCGTCTTAGCCCGATGGCTTCGCTGATATGCTTCACGCAAATTTTTGTTTCGGATTCTAGATCAGCGATCGATCGAGATACTTTTAGGATTCGATGGTAGGCGCGAGCCGACAGAGCAAAGCGTTGCATCGCCCGTTCAAGAATTACTCGCCCTTGCGGATCCGGCGCACAGTAGCGATCCACCTCGACGTTATTGAGTCGCGCGTTGGCTTTGCCCTGGCGAGTAAGTTGCAACTCACGCGCTGCACTAACGCGTAGGGCCACAATCGCGCTGCACTCGTTACTAGACTGACCGGCGCGCAAATCTTCGGGGGCCACCCTTGGCACCTCAACGTGTAAATCCAATCGATCGAGCAGCGGTCCGGAAATTTTTGCGCGGTAGCGCCGCACTTGCTCCACAGTGCAACGACATTTTCCGGTCGCATCGCCCAAATATCCGCACGAACACGGATTCATCGCGGTAACCAGCTGAAATCGAGCCGGGAATTCCGCTTGACGCGCAGCTCGCGAGACGGTGATGGTGCCGGTTTCCAACGGTTCTCGTAGCACTTCAAGGACACGTCGATCAAACTCGGGTAATTCATCCAAAAACAAGACGCCGTTATGCGCCAATGAAATTTCTCCGGGCCGAGGATGCGAGCCGCCGCCCACGAGCGCGACGCCAGACGCCGTATGATGCGGGTTGCGAAACGGCCGCACGCCCCACTCATCGAGACTAAAACCGCGACCCGCGATTGAGCGCACGGCGGCGGCTTCTAGCGCTTCGACTTCCGTCATTGGCGGCAAAATGCCGGGTAGTCGCTGCGCGAGCATGCTCTTGCCGGTGCCCGGCGGACCGATCAGTAGCAAGCTATGTTCGCCTGCCGCCGCAATTTCCAATGCGCGTTTGGCGTGCGCTTGACCGCGAACATCGCCGATGTCGGCAAGCGTTCGCGATGCGGCGCGTGTTATGCCCCCGCAAATAAATTCCAATGGTCGTGCGCCACTTAAGTGCCCGCACACTTCGAGCAAGTGAGTCGCCGTCGCAATTGAGCAGCTTCGAACCAAGCTGGCTTCAACCGCATTGCCTCGCGGCAAGACCACGGCGTTCCCCGCGTAGCTGGCCCGCAACGCGGCGGGTAACGCACCGACAACGGGGCGCAGTTCGCCGCTCAGTGACAACTCGCCGTAGAACTCGCAGTTGGTCACTTCCTTGGTTTGTAGCTGACCGGATGCCACCAAAATTCCGACTGCTATAGGCAGATCAAATCGACCGCCCTCCTTCGGCAAATCGGCCGGCGCTAAATTGACGGTGATGCGGCCGCTCGGCAGTTCAAAGTTGGAATTGGCAATCGCGGCGCGAACCCGATCCTTACTTTCCTTCACCACGGTTTCGGGAAGACCGACCAACGCCAACGCGGGAAGGCCGTTGGCGATATCGACTTCGACCCGCACTTCCGGCGCTTCCATACCATGTTGCGCGCGACTCAGAATCGTTGCGATGGCCATCCTTGCCCTTCCCTGTAGATGTAACGAGTTACTTCGGCGGTGTGTTCTGTTCGGCGAGCACAGCCTGAAGTTCGGCGAGGCGCGCATCCAAACCTTCAAGTTTTTCGCGAGTGCGCTTGAGTACGCCGGCTTGCACGTCGAATTCGCGCCGCGTCACCAGATCGAGCTTGGTTAACCCCGATTGCAGCACTGAACGAAAATTGGTTTCGACATCGGCGCGCAGGCCCGCAAAATCAAGATGCGCGAGACTCGTCGGCAATGACGCCGACAAGCGTTTGGCAAGGTCATCGATAAATCCCGGTTCCATAAGCTCCACTAATAAAGCCACAAAGGCTCTCTCTAAGGCTTTCCGCGATCGGACTTTATTTTCGAACCAAATCACACTGTAGATCGCTAGCTATCGAAGAACAAGCGGCGCTTTGCGATGCATTCGCCCTGTTTTGTAGCGATCAAAGTCATACCACGCACCAATTACGAGCGCGAGCACGACAGACCGCGCGACCAACGAAGCGCATTCACGCCGCACCGCTCTTCAAAACTCCGTGGCACAGAAGATGCATTTCTCCTATGCGCATAGCGCGACGGTGCGTGCGCCGGCAACTCGGGGACTGAAAAATGAAACTGATTACCGCCATCATCAAGCCATTTAAGCTCGATGACGTCCGCCAAGCAGTGGCGGATCTCGGCGTTCAGGGCATTACAGTCACCGAGGTGCAGGGTTTCGGACGACAACGCGGCCATACGGAGCTTTATCGCGGCGCGGAGTATCGCGTCGATTTTCTGCCCAAGACCAAGATCGAACTTGCAGTGGACGATTCGGTGGCGGAGCAGGTGATCGAGGCAGTTACCAATGTCGCGCGCACAGGAAAGGTCGGAGACGGCAAATTGTTCGTCACCGATCTGGGCCAAGCCGTACGGATACGTACCGGTGAAACTGGCGTGGATGCAGTGTGAACCGGCCGGAAACGAGGACGATGGCGGTGGTGGAGGCAGGAAGAAGTTCGTTACGAATATTGTTTCGATTTGATTGAAGACCGACAACTCATAAGCAACCTCTCGCAGGAGAACGACAGTGAATAGACCTCTGGTAATTGGCCGGACGCTCGCCTCGGTGTGCAGCCTGGCACTCATCGCACTGGCGATGACCGCAGCACCGGCTTTAGCGCAGGCGCAAGAACAACCCGCCGCTAGCGCCCAAACCGATCAGGCCGCTCAAGCCGCTCCAGCAACTGCGGTCGTTGCGCCTGCGGCAACTGCGCCGGCGGCCGACCCGAAGTGTGGCGACAAGGGTTTTGAATGCAACAAAGGCGACACTGCGTGGATGCTCACTGCAACCGCATTCGTGCTGTTCATGACTGTCCCCGGACTCGCGTTGTTTTATGCGGGAATGGTGCGAACCAAGAACTCGCTATCGACGGTCATGCAAAGCTTCTCAATTTTTTGCGTAATCTCGGTTTTGTGGGTGGTGTACGGATATAGCGTCGCTTTTACCGCAGGAGGACCGTTCTTCGGATCGTTGGACAAACTATTCATGGGTCCGGAAGACCCAACCACCGCGGTAGCAGCGACCTTCAGTAAGGGAGTCTATATTCCCGACTACGTCTACTGCATGTTCCAGTTGACGTTCGCGGCAATCACTGTTGCGCTCGTCACGGGCGGTATTGCCGAACGCATGAAATTCTCGGCAGTGCTGATATTCAGCGTTCTTTGGTTTACGTTCTCCTATCTGCCCATTGCTCACATGGTGTGGTACTTCGATGGTCCTGATGCGTACACCGACGCTGCTGCTGCTGCGGTCGCGACTAGTCACGCCGGTTGGCTCAACGCGAAGGGTGCGATCGACTTTGCAGGCGGCACTGTAGTGCACATCAACGCGGGTATCGCGGCGCTTGTTGGCGCGATCATCCTCGGTAAGCGCAAAGGCTACGGCAAAGTAAACTTCGCGCCGCACAGCCTGATGATGAGCGCAATCGGCACCGGCATGTTGTGGATGGGTTGGTTCGGATTTAATGCCGGCTCGAATCTCGAAGCCACCGGCGGTGCCGGCTTAGCGTTCTTCAACACATTGTTCGGAACGGCCGTCGCGGGCGTTGCCTGGGCAGCTACCGAATGGCTACTGAAAGGCAAACCAAGCTTGTTAGGTGTTTGTTCGGGCATCGTCGCAGGCTTGGTCGCAATTACGCCGGCAGCCGGATTTGTTGGCGTTAAAGGTGCCATCGTAATTTGCGGAGCGGCGGGCATTATCTGCTTCCTTGCTGCGACGAAGGTGAAACATATGCTGGGATACGACGATGCACTCGACGCGTTCGGCGTGCACTGCATCGGCGGCATCATCGGTGCGCTCGGCACCGGCATTTTCGTGAATCCCGCTCTGGGCGGTGTAGGTATTGTCGACTATGTAACTGGTAAAGTCGGCGAGTTCGACGCCGGAGGACAATTTAAGTCGCAGCTCATCGCCGTCGGAACCTCTTTGGTCTGGTCGGGTGTTGTAGCGGCCGTCATACTCTTGTTGCTGAAATACACCATCGGTATTCGCGCCAGCGACGAAGATCAAGAAGAGGGCTTGGATTTGGCCGATCACGGCGAGCGGGCTTACAACCTATAAATCCTGAAACCTTACGAGGACCGAACCCCCTTCGGTCCTCGCTTTTTATAGGGCGCCCGGTGACTTCAACGGGTGCCCTTTTCTTTTTCGCCGAACTTGTGTTCTAGGTCTTAACCTTACCCTCGCCAACGTGATGTATCGCACACTCCAGCAGCCCGCGGGGCGGTCATAATCGGCTGCGTGTGCCGGTACCTGCTAGACTTCTGACTCCAGACCTTGGGATTCGGCGCGAGGATTTTCGGAGACTCTCATGTTGCGATCCGCCTTACTGACAATCGGTTTTTCGAGCCTTATCTGCTCTGTGTTTCTAACGTCAGCGAATGCCGACGTCTACAAATACACAGACGAGAAGGGCAATGTCTTGTATACGGATAAACCAATGTTCCTTCCGGCCGAACGTCTCAACATCAAGACCGAATCCAGCAACATCGTCGATATCAACGCACGCAACGCTGAGGAATCCGCTGCGCAGTCCGACCGAGACGCCGTACGCAAAGCCACCAAAGAAAGCGCCGCCGATAAAGGCAAAGCAAAGGAATCGAATGCCGAAGGCAAGGCTGAAGCGTGCAATAAAGCACGCACCGACTATCTCGCTCGCATGAATGCGCAACGACTTTACGAAGAACAGCCTAACGGAGAGCGTCGCTACCTGTCGGCAAAGGAATTGGATGCCACCCGTGCGACCGCCAAACAAGCGATGGATGCGCTCTGCAATTAACGCTGCGCGTTTTTTCTGATCTAATGGGTCAATGACCCTCTCGACCGGATTCATCGGCGCAAACTCTATCGGCACTGGCTTTATCGGCACTGGCTTTATCGGCTTAGGCGCAATGGGCGCGTCGATGGCGCGAAACCTTCATAAGCGCCGACTACTTACGCAAGTTTGGAATCGAAGTCACGAGAAGGCTCTCTTGCTGGCAAGCGAAATACCAGTACGCGCCGCCGATTCGCTCGCTGAAATCGGATCGCAATGCGATGCCATCGTCTTGTGCGTATCGGCAGACGAAGACGTCTTACGGATCGTCGCTTCCATCGCGCCACATTTACGACCTAACTCAATTGTCATCGACTGCTCCACTGTTAGTTCCGATACCGCAAGAAGTGCAGCCGCCCAACTCAAAATACGCGAAGTGGAATTTCTCGATGCGCCCGTCAGCGGCGGCGTTGAAGGCGCACGCAACGGAACCCTGGCCATCATGGTCGGCGGCGATGAAAAGAATTTTTTGCGCGCGAAACCCATCCTCGATGCGATGGGCGCGACAGTAACGCACTTTGGACCGACGGGAGCCGGTCAAGCCGCGAAGGCGACCAATCAAATTATGTGCGCCGGAATCATCCAAGCCGTTAGTGAAGCAATGGCCTTTGCCAAAGCCGAAGGCTTACCGCTCGACAAACTAATCGACACACTCGGCAAAGGCGCCGGATCGAGTTGGTATTTCGTCAATCGCGCGCCAAACATGGTGCGCAATGCGTATCCACTGGGATTTCGCGTACGCTTGCATCAAAAGGATTTGAACATCTGTCATGACATGGCGGCACGACACGGCGTGCAATTGTCAACCGTTGAGATGACGCTGCTGCACTATCGTCGCTTGATCGAATTGGGTCATGGCGACGAAGATATTTCTACTCTGTTTCGTCTGAAAGACGCCCTGTTTCAAAAATCACCTCCGCCGTAACTCGAAACAACTGTGTCAGTGCGCCATCCATCCATGTCAAACGCCGAGCGCGCGACAAAAGCAAATTTCTTTCTTCCCGACTTCTGCGTCGGACGAACTACATTGGCGATTGTCCTAATCGTCGAGCTCGTGGCGCTGCTGATATCGCTCGCGCGTCAAGCAATTCACGACAATTTTTGGGTCGATCTCGCGTCAGCGTCGCTATTCTTATTGTGGATTGGACTCGGCTGTGCGGCAGTGTTGTGTCGCGCGCAACCGATACTTGCTCGCAGGTCTACTGCGCAAGCGTCCGCACTGGCGCTGCTCCTTATTGAGATTGTAGTGGCGCTGGTTTCGGAGGCCACATTTCAGATTGGTCAATATCTCAGCGGCGACCAACCTGCTGCGCTCGATATGTTTCCGGCGAAGCACGCGGAGTTTCTATTCGTTAATATCGGCATTGGCTTCATCGTGAGTGCGTTGGCGCTGCGTTACTTTTTTGTGAATGCGGAATGGAAACGCACCATCGAACTGGAGGCGCAGGCTCGCATTCGCGCTTTGCAGGCGAGAATTCGACCGCACTTTTTATTTAACAGCATGAATACGATCGCAGCGCTCACTCGAAGCAATCCGCAGCAAGCCGAACAAGCGGTGGAGGATTTAGCGGATTTGTTTCGCGCCAACTTGAGCGACGCCAGAGAACGCATCGCGTTGAGCGAAGAACTCGAAGTGGCGCGCGTCTATGAGCGGATCGAGCAACTGCGTCTCGGCGATCGATTGCGCGTGAACTGGCAAATCCAATCCGTGCCGCTCGATGCAAGAGTGCCGAGTTTGATGCTGCAACCTCTGCTTGAAAACGCGATTTATCACGGCATCGAAAGGTTGCCGGACGGCGGCGAAGTCACCATCACGGCCACGATGCAAGAAAACAGAATCCGACTTGCCGTCAGCAACCCGGTTGTCGAGAATACATCATCGAAGGAACACGAGGGCAATAAGTTGGCGCTCGACAATATCAAACAACGGCTAGAGCTCGCCTGGCCGGATCAATCGAGTGTGCTAGTCGAGACTCCGCCAGGCAACTATTCTGTAACGCTCACGTTTCCTTACAGTAAGCGCGAAGAGCAATGAGAATTTTGATCGTCGACGACGAACCGCCCGCTCGCGACCGATTGCGTCGCTTACTTGGTGAACTGGAAGATTGTGAAGTGGCGGGAGAAGCTGAAAACGGCAACGACGCGCTCGCCGCCTGTGCCAGATTAAAACCGGATGTTGTATTGCTCGACGTGCGCATGCCCGGATTGTGGGGCATCGAAGTCGCGCAACATCTATCGACGCTCGCCGATGCGCCAGCTGTCGTATTTACGACCGCCTATGGCGATCACGCGATCGACGCCTTCGACGCACAAGCCATCGGCTATTTGCTCAAGCCGATACGCAAAGAAAAACTTGCGCGTGCGCTTACACATGCGAGTCGCATCTCGGCGCCACGGCTAACGCAAGCAACCCGTTCGGCCAACATCGAACATCAACGCGAACACGTTTGCGCACGACTCGGTGAACAACTGCGCCTCATTCCCATCGGCGATATTTATTATTTCTTCGCCGATCAAAAATACGTCACCGTTCATCATAAGAACGGACAGGATCTCATTGACGAAGCGTTAATAAACTTGGGCGTCGAGTTCGCCATCGATTTCATCCGCATTCATCGCAATGCCTTGGTGGCCGAGAAACAAATCGCGGCGGTGGAACGCGCACAAGACGGCGGCTATTTGGTACGCATGAGACACAGCGACACGTTGCTGCAAGTCAGCCGGCGACACGCCGCCGAACTGCTGCGCCGAGTGAAAGGCCACGAGGCGTAGCAAGAAGCAGCGAGATCGAATTGAAGTGCATCCAACAAAAGGATCGAGCTATTTCGCAATCAACCGCTGTACTTGACGCGCTACGTTGAACAGCATCGCGCCGCGACTCACCCAGCGAATAATGCGCCACGGGCCGATAAAAATCGCACCGGCGAAAGCGGCCAAGATAGCGATCGGATGTTTAGCCACACTGATCGCGATATCGATGACGCGACCCACGCCGGTAAGTCGGGCCTCGAAGTCGTGAGAGAGCTCGGCAATTTCGTACCGTTGCAACGCGCAACGAAGCTGCAATTCACGGCGTTTGATCGCAAGTTGAGCGCTACGCGTCATCATTCGTCCTCTCGCAATAAATGGCTGTCCTTTGCAAGCTCGGTCAAGGTTGCGTCCAAGAGACGCGGGCGCGAATTCACTTTCGCCACCAATGTCAATACCGCGCTAGCTGCAAACACAAAGAACGCCAGCGTGACCAACAGCGTCGCCAAGATGCGGTGCGTATCCCAATACACGAACACAATCGTCAGCGCGCCAAACAAAAGGCCCAGCATCGCAGTCAACAGCGCAATGAATGTCCACAGCACTAAACTCGCTGCGCGTTGCACTTCCTCTTGAAGCTCAGTGGTTAGCAGTTCGAGACGAGTCTGTGCGATGGCGACCAGCGTCGCCAACAAATTACGCACCGACTTAAACAGTCCGCTCACGCTGCTGCCGGCACCTGACGCCATAGACTCCTCAGAATTGTAGTCGCTAGGCTCGCTCATGAGCGCCGGCCGATGAGCAGCCCGAGCAACAGACCCACGCCCGCCGCAACGCCAACCGCTTGCCACGGATTTTCTCTCACATAGCCGTCGGTGCGGTTGGCCGCTTGTTTTGCGCGGCGAACCACATCGTCTTCGACAGCTTCGAGTCGAGCTCGCGCCCGCTTCACGGTTTCCTCGGCTCGCGAACGAACTTCCTGTACCTTCTCGCCGGCTTGCCCCGCAGTAGCCTTGAGCAACGCTTCGGCATCGCGCACAACAGTTTGCAAATCGCTAAATAACTTTTCGGTGGTGACTTCGATAGTCATGATGGACCTCGCAATATGGATAGAGAACAAGAATGTGTCGGTTGAAGTTTCGCCGCTCAGATAGTCATGAGATGCTCGTAGGACAGCGATCGAACGGTCTATGAGTAATAGTAGGCCCTCCGCGTCTTGATCGACAAGACTGAGTGACGGTCTTGCCCGGTAGAATTGCGGATTATCGAAGTGCGAGACCTCAATTGCCGTGAGTTTGCTTCGCATTCATTAACAATGCGGGTTAGCATTGCGGTTTCAAGATCGCCCGATAAGTCTATTTCATGGACCCACACGAACCTACTAACTCGGCTCCCGGCATATCTGCGGAGGACAATTCTGTTGCGACGACGACAGCGCCAGAGTTGCGAGGCTCGCCTAAACCATCCGAGAAAATTGTCGCGACGCCGCATGTCGCAGCTGATTTGAATTCGGCGCAGCCGTCTTCGCCGTCGATCGTCGAAAAGTCATCCAGCGACGATCGATTTTACGCACGCGTGTTCGCAGTCACGGCGACGGTAGTTCTCGGCATCGTGTTGTATCAAATCATCGCGCCGTTCGTGGGTCCGTTAATGTGGGCGTTGTTCTTGGCGTTCTTACTGTATCCGCTGCATGTACGACTAACGCGACAACTCAACGGTCGCGAAAATCTATCGGCGGCGCTGCTGACAATCGCGACATTCGTCGTATTGATCGGTCCGCTCACCGCAATGAGCGCGGCCTTCGTTGCTCAAGCGGTAGAGCTGGTGAAATGGGCACAAGAATCGCTGGCGAAACAAACTCAGCAGCACGGCATTTTGAGCGAATTTCCGCTGGTCGGTCCAGTGCTCGATTGGCTTCGCAACTCATTCGGTATTCGAACCGGCCAAGTGCGCGGGTGGCTGACGCAGGGCACTCAACATTTGCCGGAATTTTTGGCGGGCCTCGGCGGAAAAATATTCTTGGGCGCGATCAATACGGTGCTTGCCTTTGTGGTCATGCTGTTTATGTTGTTTTTCTTTATGCGCGATGGCGCAGTGCTTGTGGAGATGTTGCACGATCTCATTCCGATGACTGCGAATCGGCGCGATCAACTCATCGATCACGTGGCTTCCGTAACGCGAGCCGTGGTGTTCGGTACCGGTATCACAGCGTTGGTCCAAGGCACCTTGGTCGGCTTTGCGTTTTTGATCGCCGGGTTGAGTTCGCCCTTGGTATTTGGCGTGGTCGGGGCATTGTTGGCGTTGCTGCCGTTCGGCGGCACCGCGTTTGTTTGGATTCCGGCTTTACTGGTGCTGATCTCGCAACAACGCTGGGGGATGGCGATCGTGATGCTGATTATCGGCATCATGTCCTCATCGGCCGACAACGTATTGCGCCCGCTGTTGATCTCCGGCCGCGCGCGCGTCGGTACACTAACAATATTCGTCGGTGTGCTTGGTGGCACCGCAGCGTTCGGACCGATCGGGTTGTTTTTGGGCCCCGTCGTGTTGGCGCTGATTATCGCGCTTATTCAATTCGCACACGAACACCGTCGCGCCGCTTAAACGAACACTCGCTACTCAATTCTTCATTTCCCGCATGTCCCCTCTTCGTATCGCCACTCGTCAAAGCAAGCTTGCGCTCTGGCAGGCAGAACACGTCGCATCGCTATTGCAGGCAGCGCATCCGTCGCTGCAAATCGAACTCGTTAAGATCACGACACAAGGCGACAAAATCCTCGATCGCTCGCTCGCCAATATCGGCGGCAAGGGATTGTTCGTCAAAGAACTGGAAATTGCGCTCGAAGAACAACGCGCCGACATCGCGGTTCATTCGATGAAAGACGTGCCGAGCGATTTGCCGCCGGGAATGATTCTGGTCGCGATGCTACCGCGCGCCGATGCACGCGACGCGTTTGTTTCGCGTCGCTTCGCGTCCTTGTCGGACTTATCGAACGGCGCGCGTGTCGGTACGTCGAGTCTGCGTCGGCAGAGTCAGTTGCGCGCACTACGAAGCGATCTTGAAATCGCGCCGTTGCGGGGCAATGTCGATACGCGGCTACGCAAACTCGACGCGGGTGAGTTCGACGCCATCATTCTCGCCAGCGCCGGATTGATTCGATTGGGACTCGGCGATCGCATTACGCAATTCATCGATGTTGCACAGTCGTTACCCGCAGTCGGCCAGGGCATCATCGGAATCGAGTGCCGTTCGGGCGATGCAAAGACCGTAGACATCGTCCGTGCGCTCGACAATTTGAATGCGCAAACCTGCATCGCCGCGGAACGCGCGTTTGCGCAACGTTTGGAAGGCAGTTGCCAGTCGCCGATTGCAGGCTATGCCGAGTTATCGGGCGCGAACGTCAGGATGCAAGGTTTAATCGCGTCGGTCGACGGTAAGCAAGTGTTTCGCGACAGCATTGTCGGTCCGCAAAGTGACGCGGTAAAACTAGGTCGCGCGCTCGCCGAGCGCATGTTGTTCGCGGGAGCCGACCAGTTGCTGGCCGCATTACGCGGGAGCGGCGCTTGATTCCATTGCCCGTCGTACCGCTTAAGGGTGTCGCTGTGTTGGTAACGCGACCTGCTGAACAGTCCGAAGCGCTCTGTAAAAAGATTAACGACCTCGGCGGCGACGCTATCCGCTTTCCAACCATTGCGATCGAAGCAATCGCCATTGAAGAGAATACTCATGAATACGATTGGGTCATCTTCGTCAGCGCCAATGCTGTGCAGTATGGATTAGGGTACATCAAGCGTGGCGAGCACACGCGCATCGCCGCCATCGGGAAAGCAACGGCGGCCGCACTCGAAGCTCGCAATGTCCGGGTCGATGCCACACCGATTCAGAGTGTCACGAGCGAAGCGTTGCTCGCGCATCCGGCGCTAGCAACCATCGCAACGCAAAGCGTTTTGATTGCCAAAGGTGTTGGCGGGCGCGAACTGCTTTATGACTCGCTCACGCAGCGCGGCGCGCATGTCGCGATACTGGATGTTTATCGCCGCGTGCCGCCGACAGTATCGGCCGAATCGGTTGCACAACTGGAGCGGCGTTGGCACGACGAAGGCATCGACATCGTAACGCTTACCAGTGTCGAAAGCCTCGATAACTTACAAACTTTCCTGACCGACGCGGGTCGTGCGTTACTCGCAAGCACGCCGTTTGTGGCCTTGAGCGAGCGAATCGCCGCCGCCGCGCGAACAGTCGGTCTCTATGGCTGTTGCGTGTTGTCGCGCAGTGCAGACGACGAGTCAATCGTCGGCGCAATTGCCGCATGGCATATGCGCGCGCGATAATGAGCGTCTTATGAGCGACTCACCTCTCATTCCGCACACACATCGTGTCACGATACTCATTGCCGCGGCCGCGATGCTTGTTGGCCTTTACGCACTGTGGCGCGGCGACAATAACCGCGATCGCGAAGATTCGACTCGCGATCGCGTGCAGCAACTAGAAAGCGCCAACACTGCATTGCGTAACGAATTGAATACCGCGCTAGAAAGCGCGACGCAAGCTCGCAGCGAATTGCAAAAACAATGGCAGTCGCTTTCCGGAGTGCCGCAACAACTCAAAGACCTCACGGCAGCCCACGAGGAATTGCGCGCGAGAACCGAGCGTCCGCAGCGCGCATGGAGTCGAGCTGAAGCGCTCTACTTGATCGAACTGGCGCAGCGACGCTTGAGTTTCGATCGCGATACGGCCACCGCCATCGCCGCGCTCGAATCCGCCGATACTCGTTTGGCATCGCTTCGCGATCCGTCGCTCATGGCGACGCGTGAACGGATTGCGAAGGATTTGCAGACACTGCGCGCCATACCGCAACCCGATCGCACCGGCATCATGGCTCGCCTCAACGCCATTGAAATACAGATCGATCATCTGCCGCTTAAGGGAATTTTAGTCGGCCAGCGAACCACTGTCGCGACCGAACCCGTCTCCAAGTCCATGCTCGGACGTGCATGGTCTACGGTGACCGACTCGTTGGCCACGATGTTTTTAGTGCGTCATCTTAGCGACGACAACGGCAGCGTCGTGAGTTTGGAAGAGCAATCGCTGCGCCGTCAGCATCTGTCGCTGCTGGCATTTACCGCGCGCCACGCGATATTGCGCAACGATGAGGCCGCTTATCGAACCGCCCTCGATGAAATGCGCGGTTGGCTCGCGAAGTACTTTGTCGAATCGCCCGCCACCGACGCCGCGACGCAGGAACTCGACTCGCTGCGAGCGATCGATATCGCGCCTGCTCTTCCGGACATCTCCGCCGCGGCGCAATTGTTGATGCGGGTCACGCCTTCGACTCAAGCGACGCCAACGAATCGACCCGCGACTCAATCCGGCCGATGAAGCGTAGAATTTACATCGCGCTTGCATTGCTGGGCATTGCGCTCATCACGCAGTTGTTTTTATCCGATTCAGGATACGTTGCGATTCACGTCGGCAGCGTGTTGATAGAGACCTCGCTTCCCGGCGCGGTATTGGCGCTGATTGTCTTGTACTTCGCCGTGCGTGGCATCGTCAAAGTGATTCGTGCGCCGGCGTTGATGCGCTTAGCCGCCGAGAATCGCAAGCGCGAACGCGCGCGACGCAGTCTGGTGCAAGGTCTGTTGGAACTTTCCGCAGGTAAATGGTCGCAAGCGGAAAGCACCTTGACCTCGCATGTCCATGAAGCCAGTTCGCCGGTCGCGCACTATCTCGCGGCGGCGCGCGCGGCGGAGTTGTTGGGTTCACGACAGCGTTGCGATCAATGGTTGTCGCTTGCATTAAAGTCCGACACGGCGAATCCCGCGCCGGCGCAAATCACACAAGCCGAGCTGTACTTAAAACGCAATCAAGTTCCGCAGGCGCTAACCATCTTGCGTGAGTTGCACGCGCGCGATCCACGCAATGAACGCGCGCTGGAATTGCTCGCGCGCGTCCATCGACAAACCGGCGATTGGCAGCAGTTGCAAGCGCTGACGCCGGAATTGCGACAGATTACCGGTCCGAACCGCGGCATGATCGACGAAGTGGAAGCGCAAATTGCGCTCGATCGATTAAAAGCCATCGCGCTCGCGACAGACAGCAAACAGCTCGCCACGGCTTGGCAAGAATTGCCGAGCGTCGTGACCAAGCGCGCGGACGTCATTGTCGCGTACGCACGTGCGGCGATTGCGTGTCGACA
>JAYTQU010000332.1:0-12920 GCA_043746555.1 Pseudomonadota bacterium
GGAGCAAGTGAGTGATTGGATAGATCGCAACGGCCCAATCAGTAATGGCGACCTATGTGGCATAGCTCAGCTCGATACGCTCAAGGCCTCAAAGCAGCTCAAACGCTGGGTCGACCAAGGGTTGCTGATGGCGGACCCCGACAGGGCAAAGCGCAATATGGTGTATTTCAAGGCAATCCAAGCGGATCTAGGCACGCCTGGTTTATTAACTTCCGCCCTGGATAATAACCAAGAGTAGAGATATAAGATATTGTTTGTAATAGATATTTATGCGACTTTATTATCCGTTGATGCCCAATAACCCTGCCAAAACTTAAAGTCAGTAAGAATCTCTAAGGCCGCAATGCATGGCATCTACCGCAGAAAACAAAAGGCCCCGGTGCACTCACCGAGGCCAGATGCCGACCGGGAACCCCCAATCCGAACGGCACTATAGTTAATGCGACTGAGCCAACACAAGATCAATAGATGAACGCCTCCACCCTCATCCAAAAAGTCTGGAATTTCTGCCACACGCTTAAGGACGACGGCGTGGGCTATGGCGATTACTTGGAGCAACTCACGTACTTGTTGTTCCTAAAGATGGCGCATGAGTGCGCGACGACGAAAGGATGCACATGAAGGAAAACCACAACATCGAATGGAAGGAATCCTGGCGCGATGAATACCTAAAATGGATTTGCGGTTTTGCCAATGCTGAGGGCGGCAAGCTTTTCATTGGCAAGAACGATCGTGGCGAAGTGGTCGGCGTAAAGGACGCGGCGAAGTTGATGGTGGACATCCCCAACAAGGTGCGCGACATCTTGGGCGTGATGGTAGATGTGAAGTTGCGAGGCAAGAGCGGCAAGGACTATCTCGAAATCCGCGTCGAGCCGTATCCCAGTCCCATCAGCTACAAAGGTGAATATCACTATCGCAGTGGTAGCACTAAGCAGGAATTGAAGGGTGCTGCGTTGGATCGATTCCTACTTCGCAAGTATGGGCGCACGTGGGATTCGGTGCCGGTGCCACATGTTGCCGCGAAGGATTTATCTAAGGCAACTATCAGTTCTTTCCGCGATCAAGCAAGGCAGAGTCAGAGATTAAGCTCGACAGTTCTGCGTGAATCGACCGCTGGGTTGCTCGATAAACTGCACCTTGTCGACGGCAAGTACCTCAAGCGAGCAGCGGTGCTGTTGTTTCATCCCGATCCCGAGCGTTTTGTAACGAACGCATTCGTCAAGATTGGTTTCTTTCGTACTAATACCGATTTGCAGTATCACGACGAAGTACATGGCGATCTATTCACGCAAGTGGATAAGACGATGGACTTGCTGTTGACAAAGTATCTGAAAGCTTGGATTAGCTATCGAGGCATTCAACGAATCGAGACGTTTTCGGTACCTGAAGCAGCATTGCGCGAAGCGGTGCTGAACGCCGTCATTCACAAGGACTACTCGGCCGCTACGCCTGTACAGATTAGCGTGTACGACGACAAGCTGATGATCTGGAATCCCGGTGAGCTGCCGCAGCACTGGACAATAGCTAAATTGAAAGGCAAGCACCCGTCGGTGCCGTTTAATCCCGATGTTGCGAATGTTTTCTTCCGAGCTGGTCAGATCGAGGCGTGGGGGCGTGGTATTGAGCGTATCCAAGAAGCATGTCGAGCGGCGGGTTCGCCAGTGCCCGAGCTTCGGTATGAAGATACGGGGCTGTGGATGGACTTTGCTTTCCCGGAAAGATCGGTAGACGAGGCTAGCCAAGAAACTAGGGAGAAAACTAGGGAGAAAACTAGGGAGAAAATTCTCAGGCTAGTTCGTGAAAATCCGACCATCTCGACGGACACTCTTGCCAGCGCTCTTGGTCTTTCTCGTAAAGGTGTGGAGTGGCAAGTCCGAAAGTTGAAGCAAGCAGAATTGCTACGCAGAGTGGGACCAGATAAAGGTGGCCATTGGGAAGTATTGAAGTGAGTGCGATTTTCGTCCTATGAACACCTCCACCCTCATCCAAAAAGTCTGGAACTTTTGCCACACGTTGCGTGACGACGGCGTGGGCTATGGCGACTACTTGGAGCAACTCACGTATTTGTTGTTCTTGAAGATGGCGCATGAGTACGCGCAGCCGCCGCATAGCCGAGATACACACATTCCCAAAAGCTGCGACTGGACCACGCTGCGTACTAAGACGGGCGCGCCGCTGGAATCACATTATTTAACCGTGCTTCGCAAGCTGGGCGAAGAGCCTGGCATGTTGGGCGCAATCTTTTTCAAAGCGCAGAACAAGATTCAAGACCCAGCTAAGCTCGCGCGACTGGTGCAGATGATCGACGCGGAAGATTGGTTGGGTATGGATACCGATACCAAGGGCGATCTGTATGAAGGGCTGTTGCAGAAAAATGCAGAAGACACCAAGAGCGGTGCGGGCCAATACTTTACGCCGCGCGCACTGATTCAAGCGATGGTGGAATGTATCCGCCCCGAGCCGATGAAAACGATTGCCGATCCGGCTTGCGGTACCGGCGGATTTTTCTTAGGCGCATACAACTGGCTGACACAATCCGGTTCGACACTGGACAAGAAGCAGAAACGCTTCCTGCGCCACAAAATGTTCTTCGGCAACGAGATCGTCGCTGGTACGCGGCGTTTGTGTTTAATGAATCTCTTTCTTCACAACATCGGCGACCTGGACGGCGAACCGACGGTGGATCGCTCCGATGCATTGATCTCAGAACCAAAATCGAAGTTCGACTACGTGCTCGCCAATCCTCCCTTCGGCAAGAAAAGCAGCATGACCATCACCAATGAGGATGGTGAAGAAGACACAGACGCGCTGACCTATGAACGCCAAGACTTTTGGGAAACGACATCGAACAAGCAACTCAATTTTTTGCAGCACATCGTCAACATGCTAAATATCGATGGCAAAGCAGCTATCGTGTTACCCGACAACGTGCTGTTCGAAGGCGGCGCGGGCGAAAAGATTCGCCGTAAGCTACTTGAGACCTGCGACGTCCACACGATTTTGCGATTGCCCACGGGCATTTTTTACGCGCAAGGCGTGAAGGCGAATGTGGTGTTCTTCGACGCTGCGCCTAAAGACGGCAAGGTTCACACCAAAGGCGTTTGGTTCTACGATTTGCGCACTAACAAACACTTCACGCTTAAGACGCGACAGCTTCAGTACGAGGATTTGAAAGAGTTCGTCGCATCGTACAATCCAGACAATCGTCACAAGCGAAAAGAAACTGAGCGCTTCAAGTTTTACGCATACAAAGATTTGGTTGCACGTGATAAAGCCAGCTTGGATATCTTTTGGCTGAAAGACGATAGCCTGGACAATCTAGATGACTTGCCGCCACCGGATATCTTGCAGCAGGAGATCATCGACCATCTGGAAGCGGCGCTAGCGGCGTTCAGAGATGTGGCAGCCGCGCTGCCGAAGTCGAGTGGTGTCTAAAAGACGTTCGCAGTCGCGCCCCTACTCATATCTGATTTCCACCACCAGATAATTTTTTTTGCCGCTGGGTGTATCGAGGGTCACTTCGTCGTCGACGGTTTTGCGCATTAGCGCTTTGGCGAGCGGTGCGTCCATGCTGATGTAGTTGTGACTCCCAGAAATATCGTCGGGTCCCACAATGCGGTATTCGATTTCAATGCCGTCGTCGTCTTCGAGTTTGATCCACGCGCCAAAATAAATTCGCGATTGATCCGATGGCGCTTGACTCACGACGGTCATGCCGTCCAAACGTTTACGTAAAAAACGTACGCGCGCATCGATTTCGCGAAGTTGCTTCTTGCCGTAAATGTATTCCGCGTTCTCGGAGCGATCGCCTTGTGCTGCGGCCTCTTGCACGGCGAGCGTCACTTCCGGGCGCTTCTTGCGCCATAAAAAATCCAACTCTTCGCGCAACTTTTTTGCGCCCCCGGGCGTAATAAATTTGGAGGCGGGTGTTTGCGGCGGGCGGTAGCGTGTCATGTCATTTATTGAGTAAGTCGCGAAATGGGAACAGATGTTTGCAGTCCGGTTTACGAGAATTGCGTCACTAAGACCGCTCCTGAAACACGGTGCAACGATGATTCGGCGGGCATTTTGTGCGGATGTTCACGGACTGAAAAGCGCCTCGTACGTACGCTGCTACCCCATGGCCGTCAAGTATTACACACACTTTTTGATGCAAGAGCGCCAACCCAAGGGACTCTCCGAGTTCCGCGGTGTGGTGGAGGTTAATCGCACGATGCCACGCGGCGATCTGCGCGAAGCCACTGCGGTGCTGGCGCGCAATTTTGAGTGCGATACCAAGGACATTAAGATTTTGCAGTGGTCGCGATTGCACTAGAAATTGCCCCTGCATTTCTAGCATTTCCACCATCCATGGTGGTCGCATTCGCGCAAGAGTTAGTGGAGTAGGTGTTGAAGTGTGAGAGGTTTGTTTGGAGCTGTTGATTGAGTTATCCCCCTCCTGTTGAGTGTTGTGAGTGATCCCCTAGCGGACTTTCATTTCCCTTCTGAGGTCCGCTTCTTCCAACCCCGAGCCCAAAAGCTCGGGGTTTTTTTTCGTACTTGGTTTGGCGTGAAGAAAGGAAAGTCGCTTGCAGTTCTAGAAGATACAGCAGGCGTCCAAATCAGATTGACACCGTGGACAGAGAACTCGATTCTGTCCAATCACCAGTCACGCCCTCTCAATCTCCCACCTTAATCACAATCGCATCGATCTGGGCTTCGCGTAATTTGCGGCGCGTGTCTTCGAGATTTTTCAAATCGCGAATCGGGCCGATGCGTACGCGATGCCAGGTATCGGTGTCGATGGTGACTTTCTCGACCTTCGATACCACGCCTTGCAGCGCGAGCATCGCTTTGATGCGATCGGCGTCGGCGAAGTTGCGATACGAGCCCGCTTGCAAGACGTACGCACCGGGTTTATCCACTTGAGCGCCGGTGGCATTGCGACGAATGTCTTTCTCTTTTTCCGGCACGACCACTTCAAACTTGGGAAGCATCTCGTAAAAGTCGAGCTGATCGTCACGCGCAGGATTCGGAGCAACGGCCGCGGAATTCTTTTTACCGGCAGTTTCGGGCTCGACGCGCGATGCGCTTCGCTGGTCGGCGATTTGTTTGTCGTAAAGATGCACGCCAAAAGCGATCGCCACTCCGAAAGCCAGGCCAACGAAAAAATTGACCGTTCCGGAACTTTTGGCGGCGCTGCGCTTGGTGTGTTTGTAATCGCGAGACATAAATAAAGGGTCAACTGGGTACTGGGTTATTGGTCACTGGCAAGAATGCAGATCACGACCTTCGGTCATATTCCGAGCAGCAGCTATTGGCCAGTTGCCGGTAGGCCTCGGCATCACATCGTCTGGGGCGCCGATACGCCCAGTATTGCCAGTCCGTTGCGAATGACTTGCTGAGCGGCGCAGGCGAGCGCAATGCGTGCGTCGCGCAGCGCGGCGTCGTCGACAATGAAGTGATGTGCGTTGTAATAGGCGTGAAAATCTCCGGCAAGATCGCGCAGATAGTTTGCCACTTGATGCGGTTCCAACGCCCGCGCCGCGGCATCGAGCAACTCGCCGTACTGTGCGATACGCCGTATCAACGCGATCTCGTGCGGCTCGGTTAGGCGTTCGAGGTCGGCGGCGTTGCTTTGCCGATAAGTGAAGCCTTTCTCGCGCAATTGACGTTGCACGCTGGCCACGCGTGCATGCGCATACTGCACGTAGTAAACGGGATTGTCTTCGCTCTTCGAAAGCGCGAGATCGATGTCGAACACGAATTCCGAGTCGGCCCGGCGCGAAACGAGGAAGAAGCGCACTGCATCGCGGCCCACCCATTCGATCAGATCGCGAAGGGTGACGTATGAACCGGCTCGCTTGGAGATTTTCACTTCCTTGCCGCCACGCATCACTCGCACCATCTTGTGTAACACGTACTGCGGATAGTCTTTGGGAATGCTCGGATCGATGATTTGCAATCCGGCACGCACGCGCGCCACAGTGCCGTGATGATCCGAGCCTTGCACGTTGATCGCGTGCTTGAACCCGCGTTGCCATTTTGTGATGTGATACGCCACGTCGGGCACGAAGTACGTGAAGGTGCCATCCGATTTGCGCACCACGCGATCTTTGTCGTCGCCGAAGTCGGTGGTCTTAAGCCACAACGCACCTTCGTTTTCGTAGGCCTTACCGCTCGCTTTGAATGCCTGCACAGTGCTGTCGACTTTGCCTTCGGTGTACAAGCTCGATTCCAAGTAGTAACGGTCGAACTTGAGTCCGAAGGATTGCAAATCGTCGTCTTGCTCGTGACGCAGATACGTGACCGCAAAGTGACGGATGCTTTCCAGATCATCGACATTGCCGCTCGCCGTGAACGGTTCTCCGTCGAGCGAGTGCACGGTTTTCCTTGCAAGAAAATCTTTAGCAATGTCGGCAATGTATTCGCCGTTGTAACTCGCTTCAGGCCACCCGGCGTCGCCCGGTTGCAATCCTCTAGCCCGCGCTTGCACGGACAAAGCGAGATTGTTGATCTGCACACCGGCATCGTTGTAGTAAAACTCGCGACTGACTTGGAAGCCTTGCGTGGCCAACAGCGCAGATAACGCATCGCCAAGCGCCGCTTGCCGACCATGACCGACATGCAGCGGTCCCGTTGGATTCGCCGATACAAATTCGACTAACGTTTGTTCACCGTGGCCAACGTCATTGACGCCATAGCGCGCGCCTTGCGCGAAGACCTGCATTAGCTCGCGTGCATAAGCGGTGCTCGACAAATGAAAGTTAATGAAGCCCGGCCCCGCAATTTCGGTCTTGGCCACTGAAGCATTGGTTGGCAACGCATCGACTATGAGCTGTGCCAACTGACGGGGATTCTTTTTTGCAGCCTTGGTGAGTTTGAGCGCGATATTTGTGGCGAAATCGCCGTGCGCCGCGTCGCGCGTGCGCTCAATTTCGACAGGCGGTGCGTCGAAGTCGGTCGGTAAGGTACCGGCGGGCAATGCGGCGACCGCGGTCGCCACTAACTGTTCGATCTGGTGTTTCATTTTCCAATGAAGAGCCGGAGACAACCGACGCAAGAAAGTAATCGTGCCAGTCTAAGCCAAGTGTCCTTGGCTGAATAGAGTGAGCCCGGATTAGAACGACCGAAGTAGAGACGCAATGACGCGGTTCGTTAAGCCGGTCGTTGCTCGTCGAGCGAATACGGTAAAAAGAAATAGCGCGCCATCGCCCACAACAACTTCGTCGGCCAGACAGTATGGTATCGATCGATGTGCGCGGCGATCTCGTCGATCATTTCCCTTGGCGTGTCCGGTTTCTGCGCCACGATCATGATGCCGCCGAAAGGGATGCCCATGAAAAAACGAAAACCGCGATACTCGAAAAATGCTTCGAAACTATCCGCCATCGCCCACGATCGCTTCGACAACACAACAGTCTTCGGCAAACGTTCGATGTGCGCCAGCATCATCGACGCAAACAGAAAATCGCGTTCGACTTCGATGATCGGCGGTGCATTGGGACGAAGTCGTAGCTGCGTCAGCTTCATATGTTTTATTGGCCGTCTTGCATGGAACGATCCTACAACTGTGAGCCTAACGTTGCCCGCAACGCATCGACAACCTGCGTCGCGCGAGGCAGACATAATCACCGCGACTAAATTGCACGATGACCACGTGGATTAAAAACGATCCGACTAGAACAACTCGGCCGGATCCACATCGATCGACCAACGAACTTTCTTGGCGAGCGTCGATGTTTCCATTTCCGGCAACAATCGAGCGAGTAATTTCTGCAGTGGCGCGTGCGTCGATGCTTGCAGAAGCAATTGTGCGCGATAACGTCCCGCTCGTCGCGGCATCGGTGCGGCAACAGGGCCCAACATTCGAACGCCGGTGACGCGTTGTTGTTGCGCCGTTTCGCGGCCGGCGTCGAGAAACGCTAGCGCATCCTCCATCTTGTTCGCTTCGACACGCACCAGCGCAATTCGCGAAAACGGCGGCCAATGCGCTTGCTCGCGTTCCAGCAGTGCTTGCTCGGCGAAAGCTGAATAACCGCCGCCAAGCAAACTTGTCAGCAAAGGATGTTCGGGATACTCGGTCTGTATGAGCACTTCACCTGCACGCTCGGCGCGTCCAGCGCGACCGGCGACTTGAACGATGTTCTGTGCTAGACGTTCGCTCGCGCGAAAGTCGATGCCGAATAGTCCCTGATCCGCATTGAGAACGACCACCAACGTGACGTCGGGAAAGTGATGTCCTTTGGTCAGCATTTGCGTGCCGACGAGAATGCGCGCCGTGCCGTCGTGAATGGATTGCAGTGTCGACTCGAGATCGCCCTTACGGCGAATGTTGTCGCGGTCGATCCGCACGATCGCATTGCCCGGAAATAATCTTGCGGCGGTGTCTTCGATGCGCTCGGTGCCTTGACCAACCGGTTTGGTCGGCGATTCGCACGAAACACAGTGTTCCGGAATTTTGGTCTCGTGTCCGCAATGATGGCAGGTGAGATTGTTGGCGCGTTGATGCACAGTCATACGCGCATCGCAACGACTGCACGTCGCCGACCAGCCGCACGCCGGACAAAAAAGCACGGGTGCGAATCCACGGCGATTCAAATACAAAAGCACTTGGCCGTTCGCTTCCAGGTGTTGTTTGATGCTGAGCATGGTCGGCGCGGCGATGCCTTCGGTTTGCGCATGCTTTCGCAAGTCGACCAATCGCATGCGCGGCGGTTGCGCGTTCCCCGCGCGCTGCGGGAGCGAAAGTAAATCGGCCGGTTGCTTTTTGACGCGCGCCAAACTCTCCAGCGACGGCGTGGCGGAGCCGAGAACTATGGGAATGCCATGACGCTGCGCGCGTACGATGGCAAGATCGCGCGCCGAGTATCGAAAGCCTTCCTGTTGCTTGTACGACGGATCGTGTTCTTCGTCGACAACGATGATACCTGGCGATTTAAGCGGTGCAAAAATCGCCGAGCGTGTGCCGATAACAATGGGCGCCGCGCCGCTGCGCGCGGCGCGCCATGCGGCGAGTCGATCGGAGTCGTTGCGGGCCGAATGCAACACTGCAAGTGGAGAATTAAACCGCTCTTGAAAACGCGCGACCAACTGCGGCGTGAGCGCAATTTCCGGAACGAGTACCAGCGCTTGCTTGCCGACGGCAACGATACTTTCAATTACGCGTAGATACACTTCCGTCTTGCCGCTTCCCGTGATGCCGTGTAATAGCAAAGTGCGAAATCTATCTTGGGATCGACCAATCTCCGCTACTGCGTTTTGTTGCGCTTCGCTGAGGTCGTGCGCGTTGTTCGATATCTGAGCGGTTTGTTTCGCGACTTCGACAGGAACGCTGGTGCGCATCACCCATCCGCGCTGCTCTAACTCTCGCAGACCGGCGCGCCACGTCGTCGCGACCTCAGCAAGTTCGCTCGGAGTCGCGTCTCGCGATACTGCCGCCGCTAACGCCCGCAGTCGCGTCGCTGTTTTCGGAAGACTCTGCCATTCCGCTCGGCCCGTTTCAGTGAGTTGCCAACACTCGATGTGTTCGTAAAGTGCTGATCCAGTACGCAACACGGCGGGTAATGCGGCGGCGAGTACTTCGCCAATCGGATGCCGGTAGTAATCCGCCGACCAGGTGAGCAACTCGAATAACAGCGAATCGAAAATCGGTTCGTCGTCCAGAATCTCGATTGCGGTTCGAAGCTTGGAGGATAGTACCGCCGTGTCGGATTTGACTCTGATCAGAACGCCGACCAAGCGTCGCTTTCCGAACGGAACACGCACACGCATCCCCGCGCGAAGGCTCGCGGGAGCGACGTCTGCCGGACAGCGATAGTCGAAGACTCGTCGCAGCGGCGTGTCGAGAGCGATTTCCAAGTACATTGAATCAGCAGGCGTCAGGAATTTAGGAATTAGGAGTTAGCCGGAAGTGACGTCGCGATTCGGGCTAACCGCTGTCTCCCGATCACTAACTACTTCCTACGTATTATGACCACTTGTCCACAATTCCTGTGGACAACCCTGTGTACGAACTGCGATTTACGCGGCCAAGTCTGTGTCTCGGGGCCGATTTTTCAGATTGATCGCGAATTGATCGGTCAACCGTCGGCGCGCAGAGTCGTTATAGGGTACAGGCTAACGGTAATGGGAAGAGCTGCGTCTCTGACCGACAGCCCGCAGCCTACAGTCTTCTTCATCGGCAGGTCCACGCATGCAACTCTCTGCTACGCTCGCGCACCACATGAATAACGCCCTCTTCGGAGATGGCGCGATGGCGGGAGACAAGATTCTGGATCAAGCGCGCGCCCTAGATCGATTTCTAGCAGACGTCGAGAAGCGAGCGTTGCAGATGGCACGCATGGCGGTGCGCGATGCCGACGACGCGCTCGATATTGTGCAAGACGCGATGTTGCAGCTCGCGCGTCGCTATGGGCAGCGCCCCAGCGAACAGTGGAAGCCGTTGTTTTATCGCATCTTGCAAAATCGCATTCGCGATTGCCAACGTCGGCGCATGGTTCGCAACAAGATTTTCGGCTGGTTGCCGGGGACGCATCTCGACGACGAGGACGGCGGCGACCCTTACGAAGCGACGCGCGACGAATCGCAAGGTCCGGCCGATCGCGTCATGACCAACGAAGCCATGCAAACTTTGGAGATCGCATTGCAGGATTTGCCCGCACGACAACTGCAAGCGTTTCTCCTGCGTAATATGGAAGGCATGGATGTCGCCGAAACCGCCACCGCGATGGGTTGCACCGAAGGTAGCGTCAAGACGCATTATTCTCGCGCAGTACATACTTTGCGCGAACGACTGTCCGATGTTTGGGGAGAGGCGCGGTGAACGACATGAAGCAAGATGAATTCGAGCAACGCGTACACGCACTGCTGCAAGAAAAAGCCGAACAACTCGACGGTCGCACCCGCTCGCGACTCACGCAGGCGCGTCATGCCGCGCTCGATGCAATCAAAAAAACGCAAGCCTCGCGAACCAAAGTTTGGTACTGGCTCATGCCCGCAACTGGCGCAGCAGCGGCTGTGTTGGCGGTGACGTTGTCGATTCACCCGGCGCATCGCAGCGAACAGGCATCCGTCCACGCATCCGTCGGGGCGGCCGACGAGCTTGAAATCGTCACGGCCGAAGACAGTTTGGATTTTTATCGCGATGTCGAGTTCTATGCCTGGCTCGACACCGTGTTGGATGAGGAACCGGCGGAAGCGAATGGCGCGTGAGCGAATTACGAGACTGGTTGGCTGGGGTATTGCTGGCCTCGTGCGCTTTGAGCGCGCACGGCGCAGAGCGAGCACCGCCGAAATCATCCGCCAAAGTCGCTGCGCCGGATTTGGAATTCTTGGAGTATCTGGGAACGCTGGAGAGCGACGAAGACAATTGGACCGATGCGGTGAATGTGCAGTTGCCCGTACAGATGAAGCCGAAAAACGGCGCGTCGAAAGACAAGCCCAAAGCGGAGGTCGCGGCGAAAAGCACGGCGAGCGTGGAGAAATGAAGAGCCAAGTACTTAGATTCATCGGTCCGATCGTGCTTGGTCTCTGCCTGCTCGGCACGACATCGGCGTGGGCGCAACAGTCGGATGACTTCGGAATTGCCCCTGGAGTCGCGAACGGAATTGCGTGGGGACAGTTATCTGCCGATCAGCAACAGATTCTCGCGAGCGTTCAAGGCGACTGGCATCGACTCCCTCCGGCCCGACAAGTCGCGCTGGCGAACGGCGCGAAGCGATTCATCGGCATGAACGCCGAGCAACGAGCGGAAGCGACCCGGCGTTTCACAGAGTGGCGCAAACTCAGCGACGGCGAACGAGCCGAAATTCGCGGGCAACTGAGAATGTTCCGCGGACTTTCGCCGCTCGACAAGGCTCGTCTGCGTCAAGCCAAGCGTCGTTTTAATCGCCTGAATCAGGATCAGCGAGAGCGAATGCGCGAACGCTTTCGACAACTCACACCCGAGCAACATGCGCGATTGCGCGAACAGATACGGGAACGGCAGCGGCCTACTCGGCGGAACTAACGGATTTTGAATCGCAAGGCCCTGTAGCTGGTCGTGCGAATCCCACCCAATACGCAATTCAAGCGCGCCGACGCAACGGGTTTTATACTAACCACGGTTTGCTTGTGCGAAGCGCGGTGTTGGGGCTGCGCCATTTACAGCGGGTGGTCGGAAACGTGTTCAAGCCTTGCGTCCTTGTTCCTGTTTATAACCACGAGCATGCGGTGGCCCGCGTGGTCGAAGGAGCGCGTGCTTTCGATCTTCCGGTGATTCTGGTGGACGATGGCTCCAATGCATCGTGCGCCCGCGAGCTTGATCGTTTAGCGGCCGCCGATTCGCGGATCGAATTGCTTCGCCACACCGTGAATCGAGGTAAGGGCGACGCCATGAAAACGGGAATGCGAAACGCAAGCGCCCGCGGTTTTACCCACGCTATGCAGATCGATGCGGACGGACAACATGCGCTATCCGACGTGCCGCGATTTATCGACGAGGCCCGCTGTCATCCGGACGAACTGATTTGCGGTCGACCGATATTCGATGCCGATATTCCGGCGGTGCGCTTCTACGGACGGTACTTTTCGCACGCGATGGTATGGTTGGAAACTCTATCCTTGTCCATTCCGGATTCCATGTGCGGTTTGCGCCTTTACCCGATTAAACCGATGATTGAGTTGATCGATAGCACGCGACTTGGAGCGCGCATGGATTTTGAAATCGAATTACTGGTGCGACTCAATTGGCGGAATGTTCCGATGCGCTGGTTGGCGACACGGGTAACGTATCCGAGTGACGGCGTCTCGCACTATCGCTATGTCTTTGACAACATTCTTGTCGCGAGGACTCACGCGCGACTCCTTGTCGGCATGCTGTGGCGTTCGCCCGTGCTGTTTTGGCGTAATCTAAGTCGGCTGGCGAGTCCGCTGCGTCTATCCCCATGAATCGCACTGTG
>JAYTQU010000333.1:0-8003 GCA_043746555.1 Pseudomonadota bacterium
GGTGCAGTGGGCAGCGTCGCAGCGCAGATCGCCAAGATCAAGGGATGCTATGTGATCGGCAGCGCCGGCTCCGATGACAAATGTGCGTGGTTGAAAAACGAATTGGGCTTGGATGTGGCCATCAATTACAAAACACAAAACCTACACAGAGCGTTGAAGGAAGCAGCGCCGAATATCCCCGGCAAGAACGATGGAATCGACGTGTACTTCGAAAACGTGGGCGGCGACCATCTCAACGCCGCATTGCCGCGGATGAATCCACTAGGTCGCATTCCGGTATGCGGCATGATTTCCGCGTACAACAACGCGGGCTCTTTATCCGAACCCGTTACGGCATTATTCAATTTGATTTACGGCCGCATCACGATGCGAGGCTTCGTCTCGTACGAATTCGAATCGCTACGACCTAAATTCTTAGCTGACATGAAAGGTTGGATCAAAGCAGGCAAGCTCAAGTATCGCGAAACCATTGTGGATGGCATCGAACACGCACCCGAAGCGTTGATCGGATTGTTCAAAGGCGAGAACACCGGCAAGATGATTGTGCGATTGACGAAGGAGTAACGGCGGTATTCTTCCTCATCGCTCATCTTGCAGCGCAACTATGAAACTCTATAACGAACGCAACCCCGCGCCCAACCCAAGACGCGTGCGCATTTTTCTAGCGGAAAAAGGAATTTCGATCCCCATAGAGAATGTGTCGATCCGCGAACGCGCGCATAAATCGCCAAAGTTCAAACAAAAGAATTCGCTTGGCCAGCTGCCGGTGCTCGAATTGGACGACGGCACTCATCTCAGCGAGAGCGTCGCAATTTGTCGTTATCTTGAAGAACTGAACCCAACGCCCGCGCTGTTCGGATTCGATGCGATAGCACGGGCGCGCGTAGACATGTGGATACGCCGCATCGAGTTCGCAATAATGAATCCTGTCGCCGCAGTGTGGGTCCATACGCATCCCTTCACTGCTCCGCTCGGCACGCAGTACAAGGACTACGGCGAATCGAATCGCGAGCGCGCATTCAATTCCATGAGATGGCTGGATCGCGAACTTGAAGGCCGAGAGTTTGTCGCCGCCCAACAATTTTCGATGGCGGACATCGTGGCGCTGACAACGATCGATTTCGCTAAGTTTGTCGGCATGGAGATGCCATCGGATACACCGCAACTACATGCGTGGCATACGCGAGTATCTGCAAGACCTAGCGCCTCAGCCTAGGAAAGCGCTGAACAACGCTGAAGTCCGCTGTCTTCTTGCGATGGCGTCGCACGCAAGCTGTTCCGAAGGAAATTCCGCGGGACAAAGTATCGCGAAACTGACAACGTCATCGTTGGGTCTTTATCGGCGGATACTAGCTTTTACCGTTCAGGAACTGCGACGCGCCTGTCATGAGCATCTGTACGGCGACCGTAACGAGCACCATGCCCATTAGGCGTTCAACCGCTACCAATCCGCGATCCGTGAGATAACGACGCAGTCCGCTCGCGAAGTAGAGAATCACGCTACACGCCAGCCATGCGAGAACAATTGCCAATAGCCACTCGGGCCATCGCTGAGGCTCGCGATTCATCAACAGCATTTCCGTAGCCAGCGCGGACGGACCGGCGACGTAGGGAATCGCGAGTGGGACAATGAAAGGTTCGCCGGAAATGCTTTCCTTCAGCGGCTTTTCCACATTTGGAAATATCATGCGCAGGGCGATCAGCAACAAGATCACGCCGCCGGCAATCGTCAGTGCATCGGCGGATATATTGAGCAATTGGAGGAACGAACGACCCGCGAATAGAAACACGATGAGCGCCGCGAGCGCGATCAGCAATTCGCGAACGATCACAATTCGTTGACGCCTCGGATCGACGCTCACCAATGCGGCGATAAAGAACGCGATGTTGCCCAGTGGATCCATCACCAAGAACATCAACACAGCTACGGAAACAATCGTCATAGCGGCATCCACATCACGACGCGCGTGCGGCGGCGCGCACTGACAAGCTCGGATTGCGCGCGCAGGATACGCAAGTTCAACGCGAAAGTAAGCTGCTCACGATTGCCTGCCGCATAATCGAGCTGAAGCTCAAGCGATGCTTCGCGTGAGCTTCACTGTAAACAAATCAGTCGAAACGAATGAGCGTTACCGTTTGATGTCGCGTTGTTGAGTCGCGGTATTCACGCTAGCGTGTTTCGGGCCGATTCGGAAAGTTAATGAGACAACCGGGCGAGTTGACCGACGTAACGGCAACCTTTGTTCCGGCAAGCATCGAGTTGAGCGCATCGGTCAAATACAGATGCTTGGGCGGATGTTGCTTCTCGTAGCTTAAGCGATCGTCGATCGAACCGTGAAATTTCAGCGTCCAGGTTTTCGGATCGATCACAAACACTTCGGCGGTGCGCACCACATGCCATGCCTCGCCAACCGCTTGCTTGTTATCCATCCATACCGGCAAACCGAATTCGTAATCCTTGTCTTCGGCCCGCACGCTTTCCGGCGTGTCCTGCAAATTGGTATTCAATAGAACAAACTCTACGCCGCGATTTTTGAATTGGTCGCGCACGGCCCGCAATTCCGGAACCGCCAAGCGCACAATCGGACAGCCGTTACCTTGAATCATCACGACAACGGCTTTCTGGTCCGCGAATTGATAAAGCGATTGCGCTTTACCGTTCGAATCTTTCAATTCGATGTTGGCGACATGATCGCCCGGACTCAACACATGGGCAGAAGCCGAAACGCTCACGACAGCAATCGCTAAGGCAAACAATTTCTTTAGCATCTTCATCATCGATTCCTCACGCATCTAGCGCAGTGTCATGCGCGCTTAAGCTCACACATCACTGCATTGTGAAACAGTTTGCGTCGCAATGTCGCATCTGTCCACCCCTGTAACGTCAATGCAAGTCAAGAATGAGATGGTTTTGCCGGATCGTTCGACGATAATGCCCAAAGCGGCGGACACATTGCGTTAAATGCCTATATTGTGCGCTGCCGCGCGCACGCTTAAGCAGATTTGCGCAGCTTTAGTTCTGCTTTGTCACATTGCGATCAGCCGATGCAGAGCAAGGCGTAACCGGTTGGAAAAACGCAGCGTACACGGGCGTACGTGAGTATTTTCCAACCGGTTGCAACGCCACCATGCGCGCTTCAGCACAATGTGACAAAGTAGAATTAGATGCGGCGAAAGATGCCGATGTGCGAGCAGCGGCATGCTGAGCAAATTGAGAAACGTGGACGATATGAGTCCGCCGAGGATCGCGATCGCCATCGGTCCTTCGACTGCGCGACCCGCTTCGCCGCTGCCAATCGCCGGGGGCGACAATCCATGCGCGGTAACCATCGCTGTCATAAGGATCGGCGTCAAGCGCTCGCGCGCGCCGCGCAATGCGGTGAAGCGATTCCACGCGGCGCCTTCATCGTGGATCAAGTGTTCGTAATGCGAAATAAGCTTGCTAGTGTTGTGCGCGGAAATACCGAACAACGCAACGAAGCCGATCAGCGCGCCGATCGAAATCGATGCCCCGGTAAACGCAACCGCAATCACACCGCCGATGAGCGCGAAGGGGATGTTGATTAAAATCATTGCGACGCTGCGCCAATCGGGAAACGGTAATGTCAGCAACATGATTACCGCCAACGCAGCCCGCAAGTGCAACGATCAGCAAGACGCCCATCGCGTTAAACAACGTAAAGACGCTGCGCCTGCTATTGCGGTGTAACGAGACGAAGCTCATGATCGCTACCGGTCGTTCTTTGTCATTTTGCAAGGACATCCCCATGAAACTCACGCCAGCGATTTACGGCGCGGCAATCGTCGCGTCTCTCTTGATTACCGTATCCGCAAACGCTGGCACGCCGCCGCAGTATCATCTTGGTCAAGAAGTCTCATTGCCCGGCGATGAGTTCTGGGACTATCTTACGTTCGACGGCGCCGCTAAGCGACTTTTTGTGGCTCACGGCAGTCTTGTGCAAGTGCTCGACGCTACGAGCCTTAAACCGATCGGTGAAATTCCCGACACACCCGGCGTACACGGCGTGGCGCTCGCTAACGATTTTGGAAGCGGCTACATCAGCGCCGGGCGCAGCGGCATGATTATCGTATTCAACCTTAAGACGCTGGCTCGAGTGCAAGAAATAAAAGCGACCGGCGACAACCCCGACGCCATTCTCTACGACAGCTTCACGCACAAAGTGTTCAGTTTTAACGGTCGCGGTCGCAACGTCACCGTGATTGACGCCAAGACCAATGCGGTCACCACCACTATTCCCGTGGACGCTAAACCCGAAGCCGGCGTCTCCGATTTGGCCGGTCACATCTATGTGAACTTGGAAGACAAGCACACTATCGCGGTGATCGATGCGAAACAAAGCAAGCTGGAAAAAGCCTGGCCGCTCGACGGCTGCGAAGAACCGAGCGGTCTCGCGATCGATCGCAAACATCACCGCTTGTTTTCGGTATGTGTTAATAAGGTGATGGCGGTTATCGATTCGAAATCCGGAAAAATGGTGGCGACCGTGCCGATCGGCGGACGCGTCGATGGCGCAATGTTCGACCCCGAAACTCAACTTGCTTTTGCATCCGGCGGCGACGGCACGATGACCATCGTCCATGAAGACACGCCCAATAAATTCTCCGTGGTGCAAACGGTGACGACCAAACTCGGCGCTCGCACGCTGGCGCTCGATGAAACCACGCATCGCGTCTATACGGCCACGGCGAAATTCGGCGCGCCGACGCCGGGCAAACGATTTACGCTCGAGCCCGGTAGTTTCACGGTACTGTCTATTGAACCGTGATTTCTAAGTAGTGGCAGGCAACCCGATGGCCGATATGGCGGCATCGCGACTTGATTACGGCAATGTAATAATCAAGCGCATCGATAGATTCTCGCCAACATCAAATGGGACATCATTGGAACGCGCTGGTAAAACAGCGCGAATGTAATGGGCGAAAGGACTAGGCACAGACGCGGCGGTAGGCACGCATCGCAAAACGACCGAGTTAAAACGCGAACCTGTCGAACATTATCGCGGCTATTCGGACTACACTGACTGGCATGATGAACACCGCAGCAGCGACTCCCACTCTTGCGCCCACGATCAAGACCTCGTGGCGGGAAATTATTGCGAAATATCAGCAGCCATCGATTCGGCGCGCGCTGTGGCAACTCGCGAATACTTTCGTTCCGTATCTACTGCTTTGGTACTTGATGTATCTCAGTTTGAGCGTGTCGTGGTGGCTCACGATTCCACTCGCTGTACTGGCGTCGGGATTTTTGGTTCGCATCTTCATTATTTTTCACGACTGCGGACACGGTTCCTATTTTAGATCGCGGCGCGCTAACGATATCGTCGGATTCATTTTTGGCATTCTCACGTTCACGCCTTACGAGCATTGGCGTTCCGAACATGCGACTCATCACAGTAGCTCGGGGCATCTGGACAAACGCGGCACTGGCGATATCTGGACGATGACGGTACAGGAGTATCTGGACGCATCGCGCCTAAGGCGATTTGCATATCGGTTGTCGCGTAGTCCGTTTGTATTGTTTGTGCTCGCGCCGTGGTTTTTGCTTTTTGTGCTGCAGCGATTTCCTTCTCGAACCGCAAGTCGACCGGAACGTCATTCCGTGTGGTTGATGAACCTATTGATACTGTGCTTAGCGATTTCGCTAAGTTGGATCTTTGGCTTCACGTCGTATCTTCTCATCCAATTGACGATCACGATGGTCGGCGGCGCAGCAGGAGTATGGTTGTTTTATGTGCAGCATCAATTCGAAGATGTTTACTGGGAACGCGGCAACAAATGGGATTACACCGCAGCGGCACTGCGAGGCAGCTCGTTCTATAAGTTGCCGCGTATCCTGCAATGGTTCTCCGGCAACATCGGCTTTCATCACATTCATCATCTCAGCGCCCGCGTTCCCAATTACAACTTGCAGCGATGCCATGAAGCGAATCCATTTTTTCAAAAAGTGAAACCGATGACATTGCTGTCCAGCTTTAAGTCGCTGAAGTTTCATCTGTGGGACGAGAAGAACAGGAAGCTCATCAGCTTCGGTCGACTGCGACAATTGGAAAAAGAAAAGAGCCAAAAAGAAAAGAACCAGCGAATCAACTCCGCGCATCGATCGTCAGCCGGACCATAATCGCAATCGGTTGCCTTGTGCGGCCGAATATTGCCGGCAGGTTTGCTCAGACTGATAGAATTCGACCGTTGAGCGATGCGCTTTGTAGACGGTCGAGATCCAATAGTCCGAACTCTACGCTTAAACTACGCGAGGAAATGCTTGTGAAACTATCGATGCGTACAATGCGTGCCGTCGTATCGGTCAGCCTGATTGTGTTTGCGATGCCGAGTTTTTCCAACTCCACAGGAACAAAGCAGCCGTCATTGCAGACATCAATGTTGACGCCAATGAAGTCGACCAGAGTCGCCGGCTATTTGTCTGCGGACGCACTACCGAACAGTCTCACGTTATTACCGCCGCCGCCCGCCGCAGGTTCGCCGGCTTTCAATGCCGACGAACAAGCGTATCGTCTTACTCGCTCGCTGCGCGATACGCCACGATGGACACTTGCCAGCCAAGATGCAGACTTACAATTTCCCGAAGCGGCCGGCGCATTTTCTTGCGCTGTCGATGCGCCCATTAGCGAAGCGCAGACTCCGCATCTGTATATGCTGTTACGAAGAACGTTAGCGGATGGCGGTTTTTCGGTCTACGCCGCGAAGAATCACTATCGCCGCGATCGCCCGTTCGTGCAATTCAAAGAACGCAGTTGTGTACCGCAAGACGAGTCGCGCTTACAGAAGGACGGCTCTTACCCCTCGGGGCATGCGTCCGTCGGATGGACCTGGGCACTTGTACTGACGGAACTCGCGCCCGATCGTATCGACGCGGTACTGCAACGCGGCTATGCCTTTGGCGAAAGTCGAGTGATTTGCGGCGTGCATTGGCAAAGCGATGTCGACGCGTCGCGCGTCGTCGCGGCTGGCGTGGTCGCACGTTTGCACGCCGATTCCAAATTTGCCGCTGAAATGCGAGCCGCCAAAGCGGAACTTGCGGCCGTGCGCGCAAAACACGTAACGCCAACTCGCGATTGCGCCGGCGAACGCGCGGCGCTTACTATTAATGAAGCAACGAATCGGTAAGGTGCCTTGTTCGTCACTTCATTTTACGAGACTTCATCATGCCCATGACTCCTTCGAACACCGCCGACATACTTCTCGATCACGCCGAACAAGTACTGACGATTACACTCAATCGTCCCGATCGTCTCAATGCCATTAGTGGACCGATGCTCAATGAATTGGCCGCCAAGTTGAAAGAAGCAAATCACGATCCGGATGTTCGCGTAGTGATTATCACCGGCGCAGGTAAGGGATTTTGTTCCGGCCTCGATTTGAAGGATACGCAGGAACGCATGCAGGCCGGCACTGGCATCGGACTCACGCGCAATGCACGGCAACTTTTCAGCCTGGACAACAGTCCGATCACCGCATTGTGGGAGATGGATAAACCGGTGATCGCCGCCATTAACGGCGCGGCAGCGGGATTCGGCATGGACCTGGCGCTGATCGCCGATATGCGCATCATGGGCGATGCCGCCAAACTCGCCGCCACGATGGTTAAGCGCAACGTGGTTCCGGAAAGCGGCGGTACATGGTTGTTGCCGCGACTTATCGGTTGGGGTAAAGCGGCGGAGATTTTCTATCGCGGCTTAACGCTGGGTGCGCAGGAGTGTTTGCAACTTGGGCTGGCGAACACCGTTGTGCCCACCGATCATGTGCTGACAACGGCGATGACCTGGGCAAAGGAAATCGCGGCCAACGCGCCGCTTGCCGTGCAAACCACCAAGCGCATGATGCGCCTGGGACAGGAAGAATCTTTCGAGACCACCGTCGATCACTTACTCATGCACTTCACGTCGCTCATTGGCATGGACGATTTTAAGGAAGCCTTGAAAGCCTTCAACGAGAAACGGCCACCGAAGTTTGTCGGTCGTTAGACG
>JAYTQU010000334.1:0-3457 GCA_043746555.1 Pseudomonadota bacterium
TTCCAGAACGATGCGATCGGTATTGCGCGGCAGTCGATAGAAATCCGGTCCGCGCTCCGACGCAAATGCTTCAAGACGTTGTAGCTGTCCCGCTTGTTCGAAAGCTTCGGCATACAACTCGATGGCGGCGTGAGCCGAAAATATCCCGGCGGATCCGCAGCAACTTTCTTTGGAATCACGCGCATGCGGCGCGCTGTCGGTCCCTAAAAAAAATCGTGCATCGTCGGACGTCGCCGCGGCGAGCAGCGCAACGCGGTCCTGTTCGCGCTTTAATATCGGCAGGCAGTAATTGTGCGGGCGAAGGCCGCCTTGAAAGAGCGCATTGCGATTCAATAGCAAGTGTTGCGGTGTGACCGTTGCGCCCATGTTGTCATGCGCTTGGACGAACTGCACCGCTTCGCGGGTGGTGACATGCTCGAACACAATGCGCAGTTGCGGAAATCGTTTTCGTACGGGCGTCAATACCTGATCGATGAAGGCCGCTTCACGGTCGAATACGTCGACATCGTTATGCGTGACCTCGCCGTGAACCTGAAAAACGAATCCGACTTCTTCCATCGCCGACAGCGCCGGATAAATCTTTTCGATGGCCGTGACGCCCGCGTCGGAGTTGGTAGTAGCGCCTGCCGGGTAGAGTTTCGCACCGACCATAAAACCGCTCAGGCGTGCGCGTTTGATTTCATCCCCGGTCGTATGGTCGGTGAGGTACAGCGTCATCAACGGTTCGAATCGATCGCCCTTGGGCACAGATGCCAATATACGTTCCCGATACGCGGCCGCTGCGGCAACCGTCGTCACCGGCGGTCTGAGATTGGGCATGATGACCGCGCGTGCAAATTGTCGCGTCGTAAACGGTAGGACCGATGACAGCGCTGCGCCATCGCGCACGTGTAAGTGCCAATCGTCGGGACGGAGGAGGGTGAGCGTTGAGGGCATGAAGCGCGAAAGTAGTGGCTTTGAGTTTGCGGGCTAGGTGGGGGATTCTATCGATACATTGCAGCGCAGTCTTGTAATTGCTTTATTTTCCAGTCGCATGTGGTCTTACTCCAGCCCAGACCTGCGCAAATCTACACGGCAAATCCGGACGCACTGTGAGAGCGCTTACAATTTACGCAGCGGTGCGCGAACCACTGTGTCTCGCTTGGCGATGACTTTGTCCTCCAGGACAGTACGGCAATGGTGCAATCGTGTGTACAAATGCGAAGGCCGCAGCGAGAACACGACGCTGCGAGGAATGCGTATAATTCGCGCAGTGAAAACGGATGAACGCTTCCGGCGGCAGTCGGCGGAGTGTTCTTATTCACCCGGTGCAAGTCGTTTCGCCTAGCAGCGAATAATTGCGCCGCGACACGCAATCTCAAAGAAGGCAAGTAACGCATGGCGGATCCCATACCGATGACGGGCTCGAAATTCGATGACGTCGATCCGACCGAGACGCGCGAGTGGTTGGAGTCGATCGATTCCGTTCTGAAATCCTCCGGCCCCGAACGCGCGCATTTTCTGCTCGAGCAACTCATCGATCACACGCGTCGCTCCGGCGCGTACTTGCCTTTCAAACCGAACACGGCGTACCTCAACACGATTTCCGCCGCACAGGAAAAGGAATATCCGGGCGACCGCACTATCGAACGGCGCATCGAAGCCTATCTACGTTGGAACGCGTTGGCGATGGTGGTGCTCGCCAATCGTCAAAGCACCGAATACGGCGGACACATCGCCACCTATGCGTCGGCCGCAACGTTGTATGAAGTGGGCTTCAATCATTTCTGGCGAGCGCATTCGGATCAACATCCCGGCGATATGATTTATATACAAGGTCACGCGTCCCCCGGCATTTATGCGCGTGCGTTTCTCGAAGGGCGGTTGAGCGAAGAGAACTTGCGGCACTTTAGGCAAGAAGTGGCGAGCGATAAAGGCATTTCGTCGTATCCGCATCCGTGGTTGATGCGCGATTTCTGGCAATTTCCCACCGTGTCGATGGGCCTAGGTCCGATGATGGCGATTTATCAAGCGCGATTTCAACGCTATCTTGAACATCGCGGCTTGGTGAAACCTTCCGATCGCAAAGTGTGGGCGTTTTTAGGCGACGGCGAAATGGACGAGCCGGAGTCAATGGGTGCCATCACGATGCCAGTGCGCGAACAACTCGACAACTTGGTGTTTGTCATCAATTGCAATCTGCAGCGCCTGGACGGGCCGGTGCGCGGCAACGGGAAAATCATTCAAGAACTCGAAGCGGCTTTTTTAGGCGCGGGATGGAACGTCATCAAAGTGGTGTGGGGCGGGCGCTGGGACGCGCTGCTCGCCGCCGATCACAAGGGATTGCTGCGCAGAGTAATGGAAGAGTGCGTCGATGGCGAATACCAAAACTTCAAAGCCAAGGGCGGCGCTTACACGCGCGAACATTTTTTCGGTAAATACCCCGAGCTGAAAGAAATGGTCGCGAACATGACCGACGAGGACATCTGGCGATTGAATCGCGGCGGTCACGATTATCAAAAAGTGTGGAATGCCTACTACGCCGCGGCCAACCACAAAGGCCAGCCCACCGTGATACTCGCCAAGACCGTCAAAGGCTTTTTGATGGGCAAGTACGGCGAGAGCCAGAACATCACGCATCAGCAAAAGAAAATGGACGATGAGGCGCTTAAGGAGTTTCGCGGCAAAGTCTTTTTGCAAATAAGCGACGAACAGATCGCGAATTCACCGTTTCAAAAACCGCCGGCCGATAGCGAAGAGATGAAATATCTGCGCGAACGGCGCAAACAACTTGGCGGTTCATTACCGCTGCGTCGCGACGCGGCGCCGCCACTCACGGTGCCGCCGCTGCAAGCGTTCGAGGCATTGCTGCAAGGCACGGGCGATCGCGAAATTTCCACCACGATGGCGTTGGTGCGTATTCTGCAAACGCTGGTGAAAGACAAACACATCGGTCAACACGTCGTGCCGATCGTGCCCGACGAAGCGCGCACGTTCGGCATGGAAGGAATGTTTCGCCAAATCGGCATTTATTCGTCAATGGGGCAGCTCTATACGCCGCAAGACTCCGATCAACTGATGTATTACCGCGAGGATAAGAAGGGACAGATTCTCGAAGAAGGCATCAACGAAGGCGGCGCGCTGTCGTCGTGGATCGCGGCGGGCACGGCGTACGCGAATAACGGCATCAACATGGCGCCGTTTTATATCTTTTATTCGATGTTCGGTTTTCAGCGCGTCGGCGATTACATCTGGGCCGCCGGCGACAGCCAAGTGCGCGGCTTTCTGATCGGCGCGACTGCCGGTCGCACAACGTTGGCGGGCGAAGGATTGCAACATCAAGACGGTCACAGCCTGATGAACGCATCGACCGTGCCGAACTGCGTTGCCTACGATCCGACCTTCGCGTACGAATTGGCGGTGATTGTGCAAGACGGCTTGCGTCGCATGTATCAAGTGCAAGAAAACATTTTTTACT
>JAYTQU010000335.1:0-2154 GCA_043746555.1 Pseudomonadota bacterium
GTAGAATTACTCAATCTCCTAGGGCGCTCCGCAACGCGGCGATTTCCTCGGCGCACTCGTCCATGATGTGGAAGCACTTCTCGTTGTCGAGATGCAAACGGGCAAACGCACGCACGCCTTGCATATTCAATTCAAGGTCGGCGGTCTTGCCGATGAAGGCCGACAGCAATGTCGCCACGGTAAGCACATCGGTTAAATCTCCGTCATCGACCTGACGATCGAGATCTTCGTGATCGCCGATCGCATCGGAAATGCGCACCGAGAAACCCCAGTTTTCCACGACTGCTTTGCCGACGTTTGAATGCCATTGACGAATCACGGTATTGAGCGCCGGACGATCGGCGAACAGCTTGGGATGTTTGTGTGCGCGCGCCAAAACATAAATCTTACCGACGTTGTGCAACAAACCGGCGAGCATGGCTTCGTCGCCGTTGATTCGGCAGCGCGTCGCCACCGCGTGCGCCAACGCCGCGACCATGGTGGCTTCATGCCACAGCTCTTCCAAATCTTTCACCAGCGCTTTCAATTCCGAAGCGCGACGCAATTGCATGATGGCGAACGACACGGCGGCCGTGCGCACATTGTTGTGACCGATGCGATTGATCGCCATTTTCATATCGACGATATTTTTTCCGCCGCGATTCAGCGCCGCAGAATTCGCCAACGCCAAAACTCGCGCCGCCAATCCGCCTTCGGAGCTCACCACGCGTGCGATGGTGTCCACGCCGACGTTCTCGTCGCCCAGTACTTTGCGTACGCGCACCGCCACGTCGGGAAATGCCGGCAACTCCACTCGTCCGCCCGAGACTTCTTTTGCCAACTGTTCGATGAACTGGAATGCGATCGCATTGCCGGCGGCGGAAGCGGGAGCGGCCGTTGCCGCGGATGACTGGGTTTGCATAACTGTCTCTCTCACTAACACTACCGGAGCGATTCGCAAGCAAGGAACAATCTTATGAGTCCTTCAGCACATCGCTCACAAAGTATCGGTCTAAGGATTCGCAACGTTTCAACAGAAGAAAAAATTTTAACGCTGTTGTTCACAAAATTACGCCGACTGTATCGCGGCTTCGTCGGATTTTCCGCCGCCATTTCGGGTTGCGAGATCGAGCAACAGGCTCGACATGGAACGCAACGCAACAACTTGTTCGGCCGCGCCCAACTTCACGGCGCTGCCGGGCATACCCCATACAACGCTGGACGCCTCGTCCTGCGCCACCGTCGCCGCACCGGCGTCGCGCATTTCCTTCAAACCGCGCGCGCCATCGTCGCCCATCCCGGTAAGAATCGCACCGACGGCATTCGGTCCGACTTTCTGCGCAATCGAACGAAACAATACATCGACGCTGGGACGATGGCGATTGACCGGCGAACCTTCGCTCAATCGACAGCGATAACGCGCGCCGTCGCGTTCGACCACGAGGTGTTTATCGCCCGGTGCAACGTATGCGTGCCCCGGAAGAATGTATTGACCGTCTTCCACTTCGCAAACCGACATTGCCGACGCGCGATTCAATCGTTCCGCGAATGCGCCGCTGAATGCGGCGGGAATGTGCTGCACGATCACGATGCCGGGCGCGTCGGGCGGCATGGTCGATAACACTTCACGCAATGCTTCGGTGCCGCCGGTAGACGCGCCGATTGCGATCACGCGCTCGGTGGTTCGCAGCATCTTTCTTGGCGTCGACACCGGCGGCAATATGGCGTCGGCCGAGAACTTCGCCGTTACCTTCATCGTTCCGGTGGAGACTGTTTGCGCAGCGAACGATTTTACGCGTGCGCGCGCCGCGTTCTTGACCTTCTCGACAATCTCTTCGCTGTAGTCGGTAAGACTGCCGGCGATATTTAATTTTGGTTTAGCGACGAAATCCACAGCGCCCAATTCGAGCGCGCGCAAGGTCGTTTCCGCGCCGCGCTGCGTCAGCGACGATACCATCACCACCGGTATGGGATGCAATCGCATCAAGTTTTCCAAGAACGTGATGCCGTCCATGCGCGGCATTTCCACGTCGAGCGTGACGACATCGGGATTCAAGCGTTTGATCTTTTCACGCGCGATATACGGATCGGACGCCGCGCCGACTACTTCGATACTGCGTTCGGCGCTCAATATCTCGATCAATAAGCGCCGCACTAGCGCGGAGTCGTCGACGA
>JAYTQU010000336.1:0-11865 GCA_043746555.1 Pseudomonadota bacterium
CTACTTTGTCAGGTTGCGCTGAAGCGCGCGGTGCGGCGTTGCAACGGCCTGAAAAATACTCACGTACTGCCGTGTACGCTGCGCTTTTTCAGGCCGTTGAGCCTTGCGCCGCATCGCTTTATCCCAACCTGACAAAGTAGAACTAACAGACGCCGATTTTATCCGGATGCTCGGAATCGCCTATGGATCACCGTGCGAACTTGAATACGAAGTGTCTCTTGCGATCCGATTGGAATACCTATCCGAATCCGCAAGTCTCGAACTTAGCGCCCGTGCCTCCCGGACTTGTCGGGCATTGAGAGGTTTGATCCAAGCCATTCGCTCCACCTAAGTTTTGCGACAAGTCCTTTCTCCGGCCGGCTTACCAGGAGCCAGCTAATCAGCCGCCCCTGTCATCTTGTCCGATACCCCGACGTAATCGGATACCGCCAATCTCTGCCGAACGCGCGATTGCTGATTCTGATTCCCGGCGGCGCTTGGCGACGTTTGTATTCGTTGCGCTTCACCATATCCAATACTCGACCGACGGTGGCGCGATCGAAACCTCGCGCTTCGATTTCGTCCACCGACAAATCAGATTCGATAAATAACTCCAATATCGCGTCGAGAATTTCATAAGGCGGGAGTGAGTCGGTGTCCTTCTGTTCGGCCCGCAATTCGGCCGAGGGTGGCCGGTCGATCACCCTCTGTGGAATGGCAGGAGCAATTGAGTTGCGATAATTGGCCAGGCGATACACCAACATCTTGCTGCAATCCTTGATCGGCGCAAATCCACCGGCCATATCGCCATACAGGGTTGCGTACCCCACCGACATCTCGCTTTTGTTCCCGGTGGTCAGCACCATCGTGCGGGTTTTGTTGGTGATCGCCATGAGTAGGACGCCACGACAGCGCGCTTGAATATTTTCTTCGGTCGTGTCGGGTTTGCGTCCGGCAAAGACGTCTTTCAATGCCTCTTGTGTCGCCGCGAACATCCCCTCGATCGGAATGATGTCGTAATGCACATTGAGTTGCTTCGCTTGTGCGGCCGCCTCATCGAGGCTGATTTGCGATGTGTACCGCGAAGGCATCATCACTGCGCGTACTCGGTCCGAGCCAAGCGCGTCCACCGCAATCGCTAGTGTGAGCGCAGAATCAATGCCGCCCGACAATCCAAGAACAATTCCGGGAAAGTTGTGTTTGTTGACGTAGTCGCGAACGCCGAGCACTAGCGCGCCATAAACGCTCGCCTCTTGCGGCAACAATGGCTCGATACGACTCGGCGACGGGATGGCCTTGCCATCGATGAGTTGAACATCCACGGTAAAGACTTCTTCATTAAATACCGGCGCGCGCTGCACTACTTCGCCGTTGACATCCATTACAAACGAGCCGCCGTCGAATACCAATTCGTCCTGACCGCCGAGCAAATTCAAATAAACGACGGGCAAGCGGGTCTCGCGGATTCGTTCGCGAACCGTCTCCTCGCGACGCTGTTGATAGTGCAGCGAATACGGCGACCCGTTGATTACGACGATCAATTCCGCACCCGCGTGCTTCGCCGCCAACGCCGGCGTCGATTCCCAAATGTCTTCGCAAATCAGAATCGCAGTGCGAATGCCTTTGAGATCCACGATCGTGCTTTCGGTGCCCGGTTTGAAGTAACGCTTCTCGTCGAACACCTTGTAATTCGGCAGCTCGCGCTTGCGATGATTTGCGGTGACGATGCCGCCGTGTAGAAACGCCGCGGCGTTATAGATGACGTTGCCCGCGTACTCGGGATAGCCGACGATGGCGTCGATACCGCGCACTTCGGCGCACACGCGACCCAACCCAACCGCCACTTGTTTGCGTAAACCGGCGTGGAACAACAAATCCTCGGGCGGATATCCCGACAACGTGAGTTCAGGAAACAGAACAACGTCGGCGCGGTGCTCATCGCGAGCGCGATTGGCCGTGTCGATAACTCGCTGCGTATTGCCCGCGACATCACCCACGGTGAAATCGAGTTGCGCCAGGGCTAAGCGGAGAGTAATAGATGACATGAGTGTGTTCTTGTCCCCTCTCCCGGTCGCCGGGGTAGGGGATCGGAATGCTACCGTTTCGCTTTCGCTGCTTTTCTCGCAGGCCTTTTCCCCGCCTTTTTTGCGGGCTTCTTCTTGGCAACAGGTTTGAGCTTTGCGACGCTCACGGTCTTCTTGGATTTGCGCTTCGCCATTTGCTGTGCAATGACGTTACCGAGATCGGCCGGCGATCGAACCGTCTTCACGCCCGCCGCTTCCAGCGCTTTGAATTTGTCGGCCGCCGTACCTTTGCCGCCGGCAACAATCGCGCCCGCATGTCCCATGCGCTTGCCGGGAGGCGCGGTTGCGCCGGCAATATAAGCCACCACGGGTTTATCGACATTCGCTTTGATAAACGCCGCGCCCGCTTCTTCATCGGAGCCGCCGATTTCGCCGACCATGATGATGCCTTCGGTTTGCGGGTCGTCTTGAAAACGCGCCAGCACATCGATGAAGTTCATGCCGCGCACGGGATCGCCACCGATACCGACACACGTACTTTGACCCAGTCCCACATTCGTTGTTTGAAACACGGCTTCATACGTGAGCGTGCCGGAGCGCGACACGATGCCGATCTTCCCTTTCTTGTGAATGAAGCCCGGCATGATGCCGATCTTGCATTCGCCGGAAGTAATGATGCCGGGACAGTTTGGTCCGATGAGCAAACTGCCGTAGCTTGCGAGCGCGGCTTTGACTTTCACCATGTCGTTTACCGGAATGCCTTCGGTGATACAGACGATGAGATCCGCACCGGCGTCGGCGGCTTCGAGAATCGCATCGGCGGCAAACGGAGCAGGCACATAAATCATGCTCACGGTTGCACCGGTGACGCGGATTGCTTCGCGCGCAGTATCGAAAATCGGCAAGCCCAGTTCCGGATGTTTTTCGCCGCCGCGACCGGGCGTCACGCCACCCATTAATTTGGTTCCATACACCAAACATTCTTTGGAGTGCAACGTGCCTTGCTTGCCGGTGAAACCCTGACAAATGACTTTGGTGTTTTTGTTGACGAGAATAGACATGGAGGAAACTCGTTAAGAGAAATTAGGTAAGGAATGGAATTAAGACTGGGGGCAGAATTAACAAGGCGCTCGACTCGGTGTTCTAGCTCCAGTCTGCAGCCTCCGGCCCCAAGCCCGTTTCATTTATTTGGCCGCGGCGACGACTTTCTTCGCGGCATCGTTGAGATCGATCGCGGCGGTGAGCGCTAAGCCGCTATCGCCCAACAATTTGCGGCCTTGATCGGCGTTCGTGCCTTCGATACGCACCACCACCGGCACTTGCACGCCGACATCTTTGACCGCCGCGATAATGCCTTCGGCAATCATGTCGCAGCGAACGATGCCGCCGAAAATATTCACCAAAATCGCTTTCACTTTCGGATTGGAAAGAATCAAGTTGAATGCCGTCGCGACGCGCTCTTTGGTCGCACCACCGCCTACGTCGAGAAAATTCGCGGGCGAACCGCCGTGCAGTTGAATGACATCCATCGTCGCCATCGCAAGTCCCGCGCCGTTCACCATGCAGGCAATGTTGCCATCGAGCGATACGTAGTTGAGATCATGCTGCGCAGCGACGCGCTCCATTTCGTCTTCTTGCGATGCATCGCGCCAACCGGCAATTTCTTTTTGACGGAACAGCGCGTTGTCTTCGATGTTGATCTTGGCGTCGAGCGCCAAGAGCTTATCGTCGCTCACGATCAATGGATTGATCTCCACCAAGCTGCAATCGCATTCCAAGTAAAGTTTGTACAAAGCTTGCGCGATCTGCGTGAATTGTTCGATTTGCTTGCCCTTTAGCCCCAAGCCAAATCCCATTACGCGACACTGCGATGGCTGTAATCCCGCGGCCGGATTCACATTCACGCGAATGATTTTTTCCGGTGTATGCGCCGCAACTTCTTCGATGTCCATGCCGCCGGCCGGGGAGACGATGAAGGCGACATTACTTTTATCGCGATTGAGGACCAAACTCACATAGAGTTCGCGCTCGATCTTGGAGCCCTGCTCCACGAACACTTGATGAATCGGCAATCCTTCCGGACCGGTTTGATGCGTATGCAATCGTTGACCGATCATCTTCTCGGCTGCTTCACTTGCTGCTTCCGGCGAATCCACGAGCTTCACGCCGCCCGCCTTGCCGCGACCGCCCGCATGCACCTGCGCTTTGACGACCCACTTCGCGCCGCCGAGCTTGCGCACCGCATCGGCGGCTTCGGCTCCATTCGACGCCACCAGTCCCGATGGGACCGGGATTCCGTAACGCGCGAACAATTGTTTGGATTGATACTCGTGAAGATTCATCGGTAACGACTCTTGAGGATGTGGGCGTTGCTATGGGACGATTTAAGAGGGCGCGTATTCTGCCACAAGCCACTTACTTCTACTTTGTCAGGTTGGGATCAAGCGATGCGGGGCAAGGCGCAACGACCTGAAAAAGCCCAGCGTACACGGCAGTACGTGAGTATTTTTCAAGCCGTTGCAACGCTGCACCGCGCGCTTCAGCGCAATTTGACAAAGTAGAATTACGAGGTGATGCGTGCGTTGATATAACGCACATGTTACTTTTCCGCTCTGAACGCGCGCCAAAATGAAGCCACTAACTAACAATCCGGCTGACACTCCAGTGACAAACGCCAGTTCCACTGAGCTGGCATGGCGCATTTTAAGTCTCGTAAATCTATTTCGACTGCTGGTGCCGGTGGTGCTCGGCTCACTATTTATGCTGATGTCACCGAGCGCAGTCGGTCAGGCCCATCCCGATTTTTTTTCCGGCGCCGCGGTCGCTTACTTTCTATTTGCCGTCGGCGCGATTTCCAGTATTCGCGGTCGATGGCCAAGCTTGGAGATACAAGCATTAACGCACGTTTCGGTTGACATCGTCGCAATCGCATTAATCACCTATTCGAGCGGCACGACCAGTGTGGGACTCGCGGCGTTACTCGTGCTGCCCGTCGGCGCTTGTACCTTGGTGGTCCAAAGGCGATTGGGACTGGCGCTCGCCGCGATTGCGGCAATTGTGCTGCTTGCCGAGCAAGGCGTGGCACTGTATGCCGGTCACGGCGATCCCGGCGGTTTGACTAACGTCGGCTTGATCGGCGCGTTAATTTTTTTGGTGACCCTCGGCGTCGCGCCGCTCGCGAAACGATTGCGCGAGAGCGAAGCGCTGATTCGGCAACGCGATTTCGATATCGCCAATCTCGCCGAACTCAACGAATTTATCGTGCAACACTTGCGCGAAAGTATTCTCGTGGTCGATGAAGAAGATCGCGTGCGGCTCATCAACGAATCCGCCAGTCAATTGTTGTCCGGTTCCACTGTACAACCGGGCGCTTTGCTCGGAGAAGTCTCGCCACGCTTGCTGTTCCTCTTGGATAGCTGGCGCAAGCATGGCTACGGTTGGCAAGACGGCACGCTCTCGCTAGTTGCCTCCGGCGGCGGCGCCATGATTCAACCGCACTTCGTGTCGCTGGATACGCGAAATACAGGACCAACACTGATCTTTATCGAAGACACCAGCGTCATTGCCGAACGTCTACAACAATCCAAACTTGCCGCGCTCGGTCGGTTAAGCGCCAGCATCGCACACGAGATTCGCAATCCGGTTGGCGCAATGAGCCACGCGGCGCAACTGTTACGCGAATCGCCATCGCTCGGCACACAGGACCAACGACTCACGGAAATCATTGCGTCGAACGGCGATCGCGTTAGTCAAATCATCAACAATATTTTGCAGCTCTCGCGCCGCGAAGCGATCCGCCAGGAACGGCTCGACCTCAATGCGTGGCTCAACGACTTCTTAACCGAATTCTGCCAAACGCTGCAATTAACGGACAGTAGCGTGCAGACAAGTTGGTCGCCATTGCAACTCGATGTTCGCGCCGATCCCTCGCATTTGCAGCAGATTCTTTGGAACCTGTGCGAAAACGCCTTGAAATACGGCAGCGTGCCGGACGCACCGACGGTATTCGAACTAAGCACCGGCCGACTCGCCGTCAACAATCGCCCGTTCTTAGAAATCGCCGATCGCGGTCCCGGAATTTCCGGCGCCGACAGTGAGCGCATCTTCGAGCCTTTCTTTACGACGGGCGCGACCGCCGGCAGTACGGGTCTCGGCCTCTTCATCGCTCGCGAACTCGCCAACGCCAACGGAGCAGTGCTGCTATACGAGTCACGCCCCGGCGGTGGTAGTATTTTCCGTTTGGTGTTTGCCGATCCGCAACGATGGGAAATTTGAGTGGACTCGCGCTTGTCACTCAATAGACCAGTCGATAGACTAGATTGAATCTTCAAGATCGGGAGCGCTTATGAAAACCGAAATCGGCGCGTACGAGGCAAAAACGAAACTACCGCAATTGTTACAACAGGTGCGCGCGGGAAAACGTTTTACGAATACGAATCGCGGCAAAGCGATTGCCGATCTCGTTCCTAGCGAAGACGCGACACCTCGCGACAAAGCTGCCGCGATCAATAAATTCAAAGCTTTCTTGCGAGCGCACCCGGTTCGACGCACCATTAACGTTAAAGCGCTGCTTCGACAAGGTCGCGCGTGAACTTTGTCTTAGACGCTTCGGTAGCATTGAGCTGGCTGTTGTCCGATGCCGCGTCCGCAAACGCGGCCTACTCGGCAAAAGTACTTCGGTTCGTTGCGCAAGAAGGTACATCAGCTATAGCGCCAGCAACTTGGTGGCTTGAATTGGCAATCGCGATCGCCAAAGCGGAAAGAAAAAAAGCGATCAATCAAGCGCAGGCTGAATCATATTTGGAAATGTTAGGCAGTCTTGGCGTGATTCCAGATGCTCTTACCGCATCGAAGGCGCTGACGGACACGTTGCGACTGGCTCGTCAATACCGACTCTCATCTTATGGCGCCTCATATCTAGAGGTGGCGTTACGCAATGGACTTCCGCTCGCAACACTTGATGACGATCTGCGCAAGGCCGCAAAGAAAGCCGGCGTCGGACGATTTGCCGAGGCGTGAGTGTGAACAAATCTCGCGCACTGGTCATCGACGACGAAGCCGACATTCGCGAGTTGCTCGGCATCACGCTCGAACGCATGCATATCGACGTGACGTCTGTAGGTAATTGCGCAGCCGCGATTGCCGCATTGAAAAACGATTCATTCGGTTTGTGCCTGACCGACATGAAATTGCCGGATGGTGACGGCTTGAGCATTGTTGAATGGATTCAGAAAAATCGCCCGCATCTTCCGGTCGCAGTGATTACGGCACACGGGAATGTGGAGTCGGCGGTTCGCGCACTCAAACTCGGCGCGTTCGATTTCATTTCCAAACCGCTCGATCTCGCTGCTTTGCGCAAGCTCATCGTCGCCACACTTAAGTTGGGTGACGACTTGGAAACGACTTCGCAACTTCCGCAAGTCAAGCTACTCGGTCGTTCGCAAGTGATGCAACAACTGCGGGAGATGATCGAGAAGGTCGCGCGCAGCCAAGCGCCGGTCCACATCTTCGGCGAATCGGGCACCGGCAAAGAACTCGTTGCTCACTTGATCCACGAAGCGAGTGCGCGACGCGATGGCCCATTTGTACCGGTTAACTGCGGCGCGATTCCCAACGAGCTAATGGAAAGCGAATTATTCGGCCACAAGAAAGGCAGTTTCACCGGCGCGGTCGCGGATAAACAAGGACTCATCCAAAGCGCCGAGGGCGGCACATTATTCTTAGACGAAATCGCCGACTTGCCGCTGCACATGCAAGTCAAACTGTTACGGGTGATTCAAGAAAAATCCGTTCGGCCCGTGGGCGAAGCACGCGAAATGGCAGTTGATGTGCGAATACTTTCTGCCACGCATCGCAACCTTGCGCAACTTGTCGCCGAAGGAAAATTCCGCGAAGATCTTTTTTATCGCGTCAACGTTATAGAGATTCGCGTACCGCCGTTGCGTGATCGATTGGAAGACATTTCCGAGTTAGTCAATTCATTGCTTCTCAAACTCACCAAACAACTCGGCGTAAAGGCGCTCAGCATCACACCGGGTGGATTACAAGCGCTTAGTCAATATTCATTCCCCGGCAACGTTCGCGAACTCGAAAACGCCCTGGAGCGCGCCGCGACGTTATGCACTCATCACATGATCGACGCCAGCGACTTGCAGTTGCGCCCCAAAGTCACGCCGACGGAAATCGCCGCAAAGACACCGGTCGCTCCCGGCGAACACCTCGGCGATGCGCTCGAAGACATCGAACGCGATGCCATTGTTAGAGCCCTCGAACAAACCCGCTACAACAAAACCAAAGCGGCGCAACTTTTGGGAATGAGTTTTAGATCGCTGCGGTATCGGATTAAGAAGTTGGGGATTGAATAGCCTGCGACTAGCACCGCCTCACTCTTGACGCGAACCCCACGCCGCACTCAGGATTGGTCATGGGAAAACGCACTCCTGCAAAACGTGTACAGAATGGGCGCAAACGCGTACCGATCTCCGCGTCGAAAAATGAGTCGATGATCGAACTGTGTAACTACCCACAACTCGCCGATATCGCCTGGAACAGAACGCAGACTCGAATTCCCGAAAGCGAAGCCTTCGCACTGTACGAGCGTAACTGGAGATTCATAGATAGTGCCCACTTGATCCGACGCGAGCGCAACCTGATTGGGCGCCTAGCAAAAAACTTCGGTAACGGAATCATCCATGCAAACATTTCGTCGTCCTCATCACCGGCTAATCGGTGAAATTCTCGCAAGCCTCGACGGTAAGTTTTTGCGTCAGGCGCGTTGCTACTTTGGCGGCGGCACGCAAACTGTTCTCTCCCTCGGGGAATATCGCGAGTCGCGCGACATCGATTTTCTGTGCGCGGACCGGGACGGTTATCGCCTGCTCCGCGAAACGGTAACGAGCGAATCTCTCGGCAAAATAATGCGTAGAAAGATCACGCTGAAGAGAGAGGTACGCGCCGATCGCGATGGCATTCGCACCTTCTTTGCCGCAGGTAAGTCACACATCAAATTCGAAATTGTTCGCGAAGCACGCATCGAGCTGCGAGGGCGAATGGATGCAGAACTTGGCGTTCCTGCGCTTAACCGGGAATGCGCAATAGCCGAAAAGTTCCTCGCAAACGCCGACCGGGGACTTGACCGATCGACGCACAGACGCGATCTGATTGACCTCGCTTTTCTCGCCGCTAACAGCAGCGAGAAAGTGCTGAAGGCAGGATATGCACGTGCCGAAGCAAGTTACGGTGCCTCGATACTCCGCCACCTTACATTGACGATTACGGCGCTTGACAGCAACAAAGACGCCTTGACGGAGTGCATCAAAGTGCTCGCGATTACCAACACCAGCGGATTATCGACCGGAGTCGAAAAACTTCGACGACTGCTCGGGAGAAAAAGCCGTAGGTAATCGAATGCGGCTACGTCGCGCGATTGTGCGAGCCCTCGAACAAACCCGCTACAACAAAACCAAAGCAGCGCAACTTTTGGGAATGAGCTTTAGATCGCTACGGTATCGGATAAAGAAGTTGGGGATTGAGTAGAATGAACTATGCGCAAGCGCACGACTGCAAAACGCTCTCGGGCTGAGCATGCTCCGGCACGCGCCGCAACCAAGGAACCAATGCTAAGATTCTGACGAGCTTGCAACAATCTTGGTGCTTGCAGGCCGAGACTTAGCCAGTAGCCGACTCGGTCGCTACGATTTCGAAACTCTGACGCGCCCGCCGCGAACAGTAATGACTGAACCATCGCTCAGCGCTCGGGCATGCGATGCGAGCAACGACTCCATCAGTAACACGCGATGCTGCCCCGGTAGATTTGGTAGCCGGACCAGGCCGCAATGAGTGGTATGTTCCACAAAAATGAATTGACCGAAGTCTTTGTCCAACGTAACAACGATACGCTGTTCGTCCCGACCCCACTGCAAGATGATGCGATCCCCTGGGTCTGGCCCGCGCGATCGCGGACTTCGGCAACGTCGTGGTCGAGTTCCCGGAGACGAGCAGCGACCAACGTGCCTGCGCAACGATCAATGAGGAATTTCAATGATGAGCAACCTGTACAGCGTCGATTCGATCATCCGCTACGATCGCGTGCGCATATGCAAGACATGCGCGAATATCGTCCGGTTGCAAGTCGGGATAGTCGGCCAAGATGGCGGCCTGAGTTTCGCCTTGCGCCAATAGATTCAGAATCGACTCTACCGAAATGCGCATACCGCGGATGATCGGCTTGCCGCCGAAGATCGCAGGGTCGGCAGTGATGCGTTGTAAAATTTGCGGGTTGTTCACAGTGTCACTCCGTCAGAATTCGCGCATCGCAAACAACATACGAGTTTGCGGATGGGGGCGCATAGGTTTGAAAGTATCTACCATTGCGTATATTGGCGCCAATTCGGCGGCAGACTCGACTCGCTATTGCGGTCGCCGTTCCTGAATTCTTCCTCCTTTGCTGTTTTCTCCGACCCACAGCTCCAGCCCAAGCCGTTTCTCGCCCGTCTCCATTCGCCGTCGCGAAGTGACAATCTACGTCACGTTTGGTCACTCAGCGGCATCATGCAACGCAAAAAGAGGAGTCATCGCTTACTGCCCGAGAACACGAACGGCTACAAACTCAAGTACTTGCGCGCTGAGAGTTCGCGCACAGACTGCTGGCATGCCAATTGCTCTAATACCGTCAGGCGCTCGTTGCCTTGACTTGATCCAACACCTCTCCGGAGATTGAAATGAAACACGTGCAGAAAGGTTTTACCTTGATTGAATTGAAGAACGTGGTGGCGATCATTGGTATCTTGGCGGCGATCGCGTTGCCAGCGTATCAGGACTATCTGGTACGTTCGCGTGTCTCAGAAGCAATCGTTGCTGCCGACGCTGCAAAAGTGACGGTTGCCGATAACGCCTCTAACGGACTTCCCTTTGCAACTGGTTATAATGCTGGGCTCGCGACACAGAACATCTTGACCGTTCCCGCAATTACTCCAGCAACCGGCGCAATTACCGTTGTCACTACGTTGAAGGCAGGCAGTATGACGATTGTCATGACGCCATTCGACGGGTCGCCAGCAACCGGCCTTACGGCTGGCACCCCCCCAGCAAACCAAGTTGTGTGGGCTTGCTCGGCAACCCCGTTGGCTAACTTTAAATATGTCCCAGCCAATTGCCGTCAAGCTACTGCTGCTGCGCTGCTATAAATCTTCAAATCAATGAAGTCAGTGAGTCATGAGGCCAGTTCTCGTGACTCACTGACTCACCTCTACTTCGCGAGGCGATTTTTGTTGAAGACGATGAAGATCGGTTGTTGTTTCTGGCGGTGCTGAAGGAAGTGGTGGAGCGATTCAATTGGCTGTGTCACGCCTATTGTTTTATGACCAACCACTATCATCTATTGGTGGAGACGCCAGATAGCAATTTATCGAAGGGTGCCTGTGGGAAATTGCAATTTAAAAATGTGGCACATGCCTTGCTATGCGATTGCCTAGGAGCAAATCGCCGACGCTTTTCAGCTTGCAGCCTTTTTTAAGAGATTTTCATGCGGAAAAAACTTCAAAAGGGCTTTACCCTGATCGAATTGATGATCGTGGTCGCGATCATTGGTATTTTGGCGGCGATTGCGTTGCCAGCATATCAGGACTATCTGGTACGTTCGCGCGTCTCAGAGGCAATCGTTGCTGCCGATGCTGCAAGAGAAGCGGTTGCCTATAACGCCGCTAACGGACTTCCCTTTGCAACTGGTTATAATGCTGGGGTCGCGTCAGTGAACAACATCGCGACCGTTCCCGCAATTACTGCAGCAACCGGCGCAATTACCGTTGTCACTTCGTTGAAGGCAGGCAGTATGACGATTGTCATGACGCCATTCGACGGGTCG
>JAYTQU010000337.1:0-1718 GCA_043746555.1 Pseudomonadota bacterium
CGGTTTTTTCTGCTCGCGGCAGTATCGCAATGCGGCGGCGAGCAATGTGCCCGTCGATGATCCGGCCATCACGCCTTCGCGACTCAACAACTCACGCGCGGCCGCAAACGATTCGCCGTCGGGAATCGAATAGGCGCGATGAGTCATCGAGAAATCGCAAATCGCCGGAATAAAATCTTCGCCGATACCTTCGATCAGCCACGAACCTTTCTCCTTGATTTGCCCGGTTTTGATGTAATCGGTGAGCACCGAGCCTTGCGGATCGGCAAGCACCATTTCGATCTGCGGCGCGTGTTGCTTGAAGTAATGCGTAAGCCCGGCCAATGTGCCGCTCGAACCGACGCCGACGACGATCGCATCGAGTTGATGATTCATCTGCTCCCAAATCTCCGGCGCTGTAGTGAGTTCATGCGCCTTGGGATTATCGGGATTCGCAAACTGATTGATGAAATACGCACCGCGTTCTTTCGCGATGCGCGCGCCCATGTCCTGATAATACTCGGGATGACCTTTACTCACGTCCGAACGGGTGAGCACCACTTCCGCGCCGAGCGCGCGCAAATTAAAAATCTTCTCCTGACTCATTTTGTCCGGCAACACAAGAATCAGTCGATAACCTTTTTGCGCCGCGACCAACGCCAAGCCCAATCCGGTATTGCCCGCGGTCGCTTCGACGATGGTCATTCCCGCTTTTAGATCGCCACGCTGCTCCGCCGCTTCGATCATCGACACGCCGATGCGATCCTTGATCGAGCCGCCAGGATTCTGCATTTCGAGTTTTAGATACAGCTCGCAGGAGCCGGTATCCAAGCGATTGAGTTTCAGCATCGGTGTGCGGCCGATCATTTGTAGGACATTCGAGTACACTTGCATTTCAAGATCCTTAATAGCGAGGTCAACTGGCCACTGGCTGCTGGCTGCTGGCTGCCGGCCAACGAACAATGCCAGAGAAAGAAAGCCAGACAAGAAAACCCAAGGTTCTGTTCAGTAAACCATGTCCGAACAAAATATATCCGTCGGCGATTGGCTGAAAATAACCGTTGCGCGCTTCAACGCAGTCAGTGGTTCGTCGCAGCTCGACGCGGAAATTCTATTGCAAGCGATCACCGGCATCCACCGCTCGAAAGCGTACGCGTGTCCGGAACAACTGCTCACAGACGAACAGCTTGAGGATTTGCAGCCGGCGGTCGCGCGTCGCGAACGCGGCGAACCTATCGCATACATCATCGGGCGGCAAGAGTTCTGGTCGATGCCTTTGCAAGTCTCTGCGGCCGTGCTGATTCCTCGTCCGGAAACCGAATTGCTCGTGGAGCGCGCATTAGAACACGTGGCGCTCAACGAGCCTTCGTCGGTTCTTGACTTGGGAACCGGCAGCGGCGCCATTGCGCTCGCCATCGCGCAAGCGCGCGCCAATTCGCATGTGTTGGGCGTCGATGTCTCTCAAGCGGCGATCGACGTTGCGGCCGGTAATCAGCGAGCACTAGGCATCGACAACGTCGCATTCAAAGTCAGCGATTGGTTCGCGTCGTTGGGCGCGCAACGCTTCGACCTCATCGTCAGCAATCCGCCCTATATTGCAACGGACGATCCAGATCTCGCGCCCGCTGTCGCTGCTTTCGAACCGCGAGTCGCGCTAATCGCGGGACCGACCGGCCTTGAAGCGATCGAACACATCGTCAAGACCGCATCTCGGTATTTATCGCCAAACGGTTGGCTGG
>JAYTQU010000338.1:0-19310 GCA_043746555.1 Pseudomonadota bacterium
CGAATTACGTCGCATGAATTTGTATGGCGTGCTCGGCCGCTACATTCCGGCATTCGGCCGCATAGTCGGCCGCATGCAATACGACTTGTTTCATGCCTACACCGTCGATGCGCACACTTTGTTCGTTGTGAGCAATCTGCGTCGCCTCGCGATTCCGAAATACGATCACGAGCTGCCCGCAATTTCGCGACTCATGCAGACGTTGCCGAAACCGGAACTCGCCTATCTCGGCGCGCTGTTTCACGATATCGCCAAGGGCCGCGGCGGCGATCACTCGGAGTTAGGCGCCGTTGACGCGGAGACTTTTTGCTTGGAACAAGGGTTGTCGCGTTACGACGCGCGTATCGTTGCTTGGCTGGTCAGCAATCACTTGATCTTTTCGATGACCGCACAGAAAAAAGACATCAGCGACCCGCAAGTCATTCACGAGTTTGCGCGCCTCGTGGGCGATCAATTGCACTTGGACTACATTTACGTACTGACCGTATCGGACGTGCGTGGTACCAATCCGAAATTGTGGAACAACTGGAAAGCGAAGCTATTTGCGGAATTTTACGAACGCACCAAACGCGCCTTGCGTCGCGGCCTGGAAAATCCGATCGACAAAGACGAACTGATCGCCGAAACGCAAACTCGCGCCGAGGAATTGCTGAGCCAGCAGGGCTTCGATATCGCACGTGTGGGTTCGATTTGGGAAAACTTTACCGAGACCTATTTCATGCGCCACACGCCGGACGAAGTTGCATGGCATACACGCGCGCTAGCGCGTCGTACGCCCGGCGATCGCGCACCGCTTGTTTCCGTAGAACAACAAAGCGGTCGCGGCGGCACGGCAATTCTGACCTACACGCCGCTCGAACAACACTCGTTTGCGCATACGACGGCCTTGCTCGATCAGACCGGACTCAACATTGTCGATGCGCGCATCATGCCGACTAACAATGGCTTTAGCGTCGATACCTATCACGTGCTGGAGGAGGACGGTAGCGAGTTTACCGACACTCGACGCGTTCGCGAATTGGCAGCGCGCTTGATTCGGACGCTCACCGACGCGGACGATGAAACGTTGAAAGTCACGCGGCGCGCGCCGCGACAGGTTCGTATGTTTACGACGCCGACGCAAATCAGCTTCAACGAAGACGAAATCAATCGCCGGACTGTGCTCGAACTAGTTGCGGGCGATCGTCCGGGACTGTTGTGCGAAGTCGGGAAGGTATTCATGAACGAACACGTCGCTATCCATAACGCTAAAATTATGACGGTGGGCGAACGAGCCGAAGACGTATTCTTTGTCACCGACGAAGACAATCGACTCTTAAGTGAAACGGCGCGCAAACAGTTGGAAGAACAACTGATCGCGGCCCTCGACCACGTGGCATTGGAGCAAAAGTGACGCCACATCTTCAACAACTGCAAGCGTATCCTTTCGAACGACTACGAGCCTTACTTGCGGGCGTCGCGCCGCCCGAGCATTTGCGCGCGATTCCCATGTCGATTGGCGAGCCGCGACATGCGCCTCCGCCGCTGGTGATTCAAGCGCTGCACGATAGTCTCGACACGCTGGGAACTTACCCCGCTACTTTGGGATTGCCGGAGTTTCGAGGGGCTGTCGCGCGCTGGCTAATCAATCGTTTCAAGCTCACGGAGAATTCCGTCGATCCCGATTCGATGGTGCTGCCCGTGAACGGCACACGCGAAGCGTTGTTTGCAGTCGCACAAGCCGTAACCGATCGTTCCAAAGATAAGCCGGCGATCCTCATGCCGAATCCGCTGTACTTGATTTATGAAGGCGCTGCTTTGCTCGCGGGCGCCGAGCCCATCTACATGAATGCAGATGCGAGTAATGGTTTTCTTCCCGACCTCGATGCGGTTTCCGAATCTATCTGGTGCCGCTGTCAGTTGTTATTTCTCTGCTCGCCGGGCAATCCGACCGGCGCTGTTGCGGACATCACCTATCTCAAGCACGCGCTCGAATTGGCGGATCGTTATGATTTTATTGTCGCAGCGGACGAATGCTATTCGGAAATCTATCTCGACGAATTGAATCCGCCCGCGGGACTATTACAGGCCGCTAAAACTCGCAACAATTTCGATCGCTGCATTGTGTTCCATAGTTTGTCGAAACGTTCGAGCGTGCCGGGACTGCGTTCCGGATTCGTGGCGGGCGATCCGAAGATCATCAAACCGTTTTTGCTATATCGCACTTACCATGGCTGTGCGATGCCTACGCATACGCAACTGGCCAGCATTCCGGCATGGAACGACGAAGCGCACGTGATTGAGAATCGCCGCTTGTATCAAGAAAAGTTTCATGCTGTGCTGCCGATTCTCAAACCGGTCATGAACGTCAACGCTCCCGACGCCGGATTTTATTTGTGGCCTCAAGTCGGGGACGACGAACAATTCACGCGAGATCTGTTCGCTGCGCAGCATGTCACGGTCGTTCCCGGCAGCTATCTCGGACGTGCAACGGCTAACGGCAATCCGGGAAAAGGACGCGTGCGTATCTCATTGGTGCCGAGCGTGGCAGAATGTGTCGACGCTGCCACACGAATTCGTCACTTTCTTTCCGATCGTTAAACTCACGAGCCATCTCTATCCATGTCACACGATTCTCTTGCTGCACTCATCGACGCCGCCTTCGAACGCCGCACCGAATTCACGCCCAAAAATGCGCCTAGCGACCTACGCGAAGCAGTCGAACAAGCATTCGAATTGCTCGACTCCGGCAAAGCTCGCGTGGCGGAGAAAATCAACGGGGCGTGGCAAGTGAATCAATGGCTCAAGAAAGCCGTGCTGCTGTCGTTTCGCATCAACGACAATCAAGTTATCAATGCCGGTGGCTTCACGCAGTACTTCGATAAGTTGCCGAGCAAGTATGCCAACTACGACGAGGCGCGCTTTCGCGCCGAAGGCGTGCGCGTCGTTCCGACCGCCTTCGTTCGCAAGGGCGCGTACGTTGCGCCGAACGTCGTACTGATGCCCTGCTATGTGAATGTCGGCGCGTATATCGACTCCGGAACGATGATCGATACATGGGCAACGGTCGCTTCATGCGCGCAAGTCGGGAAGAACGTGCATCTGTCCGGCGGCGCCGGCTTGGGCGGCGTGCTTGAACCCTTGCAAGCGAATCCCACCATCATCGAAGACAATGTCTTCATCGGTGCACGCGCGGAAGTCGCGGAAGGCGTGATTGTCGAAGCAGGCGCCGTCCTCTCGATGGGGGTTTACATCACCGCCAGCACTGAAATTTACGATCGCGAGCGCGACGAGTCGTACTACGGCCGTGTGCCGGCCGGTAGCGTGGTCGTGTCGGGTTCGCGCCCAGGAAAGAATGGAAAATACGGAAAATACAGCGCTGTCATCATGAAGCGCGTCGATGCGCAAACGCGTTCTAAGCTCACGCTCAACGAACTATTGCGTAACGTCGATTAAATAACGATTTCGACCGCCGGTTCGCGCAAGTTGTAGTGCGAACTCATCGCATAACCATACGCACCGGCGTTTGCAATCAGCAATACGTCGCCTTCTTGCGAGGGTGGCAACAAGCGATCGTTGCCGAGTTGATCGCCGGATTCGCAAATCGGTCCGACCACATTGACCACCTCGGTTGCCGCTTCGTTCATCCGCGAAAGATTCACGATCTCGTGATGCGCGCCATAAAGCGCCGGACGAATCAGCGAATTCATTCCCGTCGCTACGCCAACATATTGCACATCGCCCTTGCCCTTGGTTTGCGTGACTTGCGCCAGCAACACACCGGCTTGCGCAACTAAATAGCGGCCCGGCTCCAACCAGAATTGCAATTTCGGATGTTTGTGCTGTAACTCGGACAGTACCGACCCCAGCGCGGCGAGATCGAGAGCGGGATCAGTCGCTTTTTCCGGCACACCGAGACCGCCACCCAAATCCACCATCGTCACTGAAGGAAATCGTGCCGTCAGTTGCGACAGAATGTCGCCGACTTCGCGCCAATTGTCGACGTTGAACACACCGCTACCCGTGTGTGCGTGCAATCCAACGATGCGCGCTCCGGCATTTTTCGCGAGACGCTCCAGCTCTTCCATTTCGAACAAAGGCACGCCAAACTTCGAATGAATGCCGGCTGTTCGTACTTTGTCGTGATGACCGCGACCGGTGCCGGTGTCGATCCGCACGAACACATCGCGACCTTTGAATACTTCCGGATAATGGTTGAGTGGATAAAGATTATCGAGCGTAACTCTAACGCCTTGTTCGAAACCCCACACATATTCGCTGCGCGGTGCGAAGTTGAGCGTGAATAGGATTCGCGAACGATCGATCTTGGGAAATAACTCGATCAATCTTTCCACTTCGCCCGGCGACACGCAATCGAAATCGATGCCTTGGGCATCGAGCGATTTCAGTAGCTCACGATTGGGATTCGCCTTCATCGCAAACAGCACGCGTTGGATACTCGGCAAACTCTGCAACGCTTTTGCCTGCTGCAAAACGGTTGCTCGGTCGTACACATAGGCTGCCCCGTGTTCCACGCCGAGCTTGAGTAATTGATCGCGTTTGGTTTGCCACCATTGAACCGGCGCCGCCGCGAGGGTCGTGGTCGGTCCATACAGTTGTTCCCACGTTGGACCGAGAATGCGCGCATCGGGCGAGTTGTGAATCGTGATCTCGTGCAATCGCGTGACTAAGCGATCGCCTTGATTCTCGTCCACGACAAACGTGAGATTCAAATCGTTGGCAGCTTGCGTCACCAAATAGATTTTTTGCTCTTCAAAAAGCTTTAATGCATCGCCCAGCTTGTGAAGGATCGCGCGGATACGTCGTCCGACCAAGCTCACCGCCGCACACGGACCGAACACTTCGACTCGGCATAACTTCGCGAGATCGACGATCAACGCATCGAGCGCCGCAGGTGTGAGCGTATTGGCCGCAGGATCGAGCGACACAGTCACATTGCTTTCCGAGGTCGACACCAAATCCACACTCAAACCGTGATCCTTGAACACCGCGAATGCATCGGCGAGAAAACCGACTTGGTGCCACATGCCGACGGTTTCCATCGACACCAACGTGATGCCTTTCTTAATCGTGACCGCTTTGACGTGAGCGTCGCCATCGCTACCGTGCGGCGTGATCGCCGTGCCTTCGAGATCCGGCGTTTGCGTTGCATAGACGAAGAGCGGAATCTCGTACAGCTTTACCGGCATCAAGCAGCGCGGATGCAACACCTTGGCACCGCTGCTCGCGATTTCTTGGGCCTCGTCGTATTCGAGCGCGCGCAACAATCGCGCGGTGGGAACCGAACGCGGATTGGCGCTAAACATGCCGGGCACGTCGGTCCAAATTTCCAGTCGTTGCGCGGCCAATTTAGCGGCGAAATAACTTCCCGAGGTATCCGAACCGCCGCGACCGAGGAGCACCGTATCGCCTGCTTCGTCGCTGGCAATGAAACCTTGTGTGATCCACACAGTGTTCGGTTTGGAACATCGTGCTTGCAACGCCTCGTCCGGTTCGAACTTGCACGTTGCCGACAAATAGGAATTTCGCGCGTTCGCGTTGCGTCGCTGTTCAGCTTTAAGCACCGTGCGCGCGTCCAGCCATTCGACCTCGAAACCTTGCGCAACGAGAAATGCCGCGCCCAATCGCGTCGCCATCAATTCGCCCTGCGCCATCACGCGAGCACGCAATTTGTCGCTCACTTCACCGACCAGTGCGATGCCGGATGCAATCTGCCGTAAACGCTGGAATTGATCGTTGAGTTCCGGACTCACCGTTACGCCGAGTTCGCCCGCCAACTGGCGATGCCGATCTTCAATGTGCGTCATGGCTATTTGCCAATCGGTGCTCGGCACACCATCGCCACCGGCGATCGCCAACAATTGTTCGAGACGATCGGTAATTCCCGACAACGCCGAATGCACAATCAATGGCTTCAATCCCTCTTGTAGACGCGCGCCAACAACGGCTGCCACGTTTTTCCAGTTGGCCACGGACGACACGCTAGTGCCGCCAAATTTTAGAACGACAAAAGTCGATACCGGTTGAGTTCGAAGCGTGGAACGTGATGTGGCGGCTTTTGATGCGGCGACAGGGGCCATGAAGCTAACCTTTGATTATTCGACGAACAGAATGGTCGATGCGCGTGACGGTGCAGTGTAGCGGCGAACGCACGAACGCCAGCGCGCGGTATACTTAAGATTGTCGCTCTTATTGTCACTTGCGATTGTCACTTGCGCTCGCGCGTCTCTGCCGAGCTGCAAGCGCAAGTCGTACGGATGTTTAGCCGCCTTCGAAGTCTTGCAACTCTTTCAGCAGGCGACGCTCCGCCAACACGTCTTCTAATTTGCTCCAGGCCGCTTTGCCTTTCTTGATCGCTGCGGCGCTGGGTCGGGAACGCTTGTCTGGTCGATCGATGAACTTATCGTAGTCCTGAGATTCTTCGGCTTCGGCTACAAACTCTTCATCGAGATCGAAATGGTCGTCGTCTCTCTCCACGATGGCTTCCTATGGGAAATTCCGGATTACATTCAGGCAAATTTCCAGTTGAATCAACCGCCTGCCTTTCGTCGCAGCCGCCGGGCCGGTTACGAACGGTGCGGACTATATACGATGCGGCCAGCTTTTCTATGGCGATTTTCAGCGCCGAACATGCCAGCCGGGAACCTCTGCCAGACGGGGCGCGGGCTGCCTCGCCAAACCCTTAGTCTCCGTTAGGGCTAAACAGTTCGCAATCGGGGCTATCTTTCGACGAATCGGCCCATCGGGCCGTTGAGCCTTATCGCTCCGTCACGACCACTGGCGCGCCGCGGCCCACCCCTAAGCCTTCGGCGGCGCTCTGCTCGGCACGCGCGATTTCCACCACATCGAAGGCATTGATGAGCGCCAAGTATTCGCCTGGTTGGCGGTCGCCGTAAGTTCGTCCCAATGCAAACTCGTGTGCGCCGGTTCGGACTAAGGGAGCATGGAAGCGTTTGATAAGGGCCGCGTCGATATTGGTAATGAGATTCCCAAAATGATCGATCGTGATCACAACGCCGGCCACGTGATCGCTCGCTTCTTCGGGCTCGTCGACCCAAGCTGGAACAAGTTCACTCGCCTCCTCGCCAACGTTTGCGGGTCGACAGCGACCTGCCGCTATTTCAGCCGCGAGCGGCGCAAAAATATCTCGCCCGTGAAATGTCGCACTGGGCGGTCCGATGCCAAAAGGCGTAAGACGATTGAGATCGACCTTGTGAATGCGCGGATGCGCAACGCGCGACGTCAACGGCGCAAGCAATCCATTGTCAGGCGCCAAGAACATGTGCCCATCTGCCTCGACCGACACGATATCTCGCTGCGTCCCGACGCCCGGATCGACCACCGCCACGTGCAATGTCCCACGCGGAAAATATTTGTAACTGCGCGCCAACCAGAATCCGGCTTCCGCCGGCCAATGCGCGACGATACCGTGCGTGAGATCGATCATCTGCGCTTCGCGAAAGCGCGCAAGAATTTGCCCCTTCATCACACCGACGAAAGGATCGCTAAGTCCGAAATCGGTAGTCAGAGTAATGATGCCGTTCATGCGCGGACGGTAGCCGGTCGCCGGCTCAGCGTCAATGCGCTGCCGTCCGGCCCGTCCGACTGACCCGTAACCTTTTCTTTCGCTCCAGCGAGAAGCTCACATTGCAAAACGATTAGATTGTCACTTGGGTTTTCTGAACTTCAACACGAACTGATCGGTCTTGCCGCGAATAGAAGGGTCGAATACGTATTTGGTGTGATCATCGTTGGGATTTGCAAGCACGTCGCTCTCGGCTGCTAGGACAAAGCCCGCAGCTGTCACGACATCAATCGCTTGTTGCTTGAGCATGCGATGCAGCTTGGCATTGTCCGCGCCAGCGATACCGACGTGATCCACTACGCCGAATACGCCGCCAGCTTTGATGAGGTCATACACGCTCTTTAGCGCTGCTTGCAGAGGCTGCGAACCCGCACTGTTGTAGATGTCGTGCAGATTCATGACCGTGATCGCGAAATCAAGACTGTTTGGCGGCACCGATGACAGAGCGCCATCCACGCGCACAACGTTGGGAAGCCGGCTGTTTGCCAAACGCTCGCCAAGAGCCTTACTAAACACATCAGGTAACGGAACCAAATTTTGTGCGTACACCTTACCGCCAGGCCCCACGGTTACCGACAACACCTCGATCATGAAGCCCCCAGACGCCAAGAGATCCGCGGCCGTCATTCCGCGTTGTACGCCAAAGAATGTCATCAATTGAACAGGTTTTCGATCAGCGTCGCGATCGCGGTCAGCTTGCGGACGCGATGAATTAGCCAACGCAGCAGCAAGCGCTTCGGTTGTCCATGCGTTTTTTGAATTTTTCGTCTGCGGACCTGAAGCACACGCGGCAATCAGCAGCGTCGCCAGACCAAACGCTAAACGCTTCAATTTCTGTACGCGCATAAAATCTCCATCTCTGCAAAATCTAAATCGTGTTCACCAAATGCAACCGAATCCTACCCAATCTCGCGCCGTATGCGCATGTGGCGGTGGTCATGGACAAGATGCATGACTTTCGGCATACATTTCCCGGCTTGTCGACGACTACAATGATTTTATGAAGCGAAGCAAAACGGTTGAGATCGGTGAATTGTTGTTTTGGGTCGTAAGCACTTCGTCTGTCATTGGCGCGATTTACGGTGGACGCTTCAGCGGTACGCCCGCCCTCGCTTGGTCGGTTGCATATGGTGTGTTTGGAGTTGCTTGGGGGATCGATTCGTTCTCCAACATTCACGAGCCTCACGGCATTCGCGTGCGTGTTGCGCTCTGTTGGTGTCTTATTCTTAGTGGATTTGTAATGATCTATTGTGTCAATCGCGGATGGGTCGTATTTGGATCGTCATTTTCGTTGGCACTAGCGGCGCGACGCTTACCAGGCGTTACCTCTGAGAGAAACTCGTGGCTGGCGGTCGGTGCAATCGAAATCGTCTTGCTGGCATTTCTTGCTTGGCAAGGGCGCCCGGGCACCGTATACGAGACTGGCAGCGCAGTCGCGGTCTTTCTAATAATTTTTGTCTCATATAGTGTGAGAACCACGCGTGAGCGTGCCGCCCGAGACGAGCTTGCAATTGCGAACGCTGAATTGCGAGCCAATCGCGAGCTTCTGGCGGAAAACAGTCGCGCTGCGGAACGCCTTCGAATTTCTCGCGACCTACACGATACGCTAGGGCATCATTTGAGCGCCCTAAGCATTCAGTTAGATGTGGCGTTACGACGTTCGGAAGGCGCAGCAGCTGAGCACATTGGCGAGGCGCACGCGATTACTCGCCTACTCCTCAGCGACGTGCGCGATGTTGTTGCAACACTAAGGCACAGCGGTCAGGTCGATGTGGTGGCGCTTATTCGCCCAATGTGCAAAAACATAGGCGATTTGCAGATTCAGCTCGAAACCGCCGACAACGTAGTCGTCGTGGATCCGTCGCAAATCGAAGCAATAGTTCGCTGTGTTCAGGAAATCATCACCAATGCGCTCAAGCATTCCGGCGCGCGCAATCTGTGGATTGAAGTCACTCAAGATTCGCTCGGGACCAGTATCCGAGCGCGTGATGACGGTCGAGGCGATACTGAATTGAAATCGGGCGCAGGTCTTACCGGCATGCGCGAGCGCTTTACGCAACTGGGTGGAAGCGTCGAGATATTTTCGTCCACAGGTTTTGAAGTGCGCGCCACTCTACCCAATGTAGAGGCGGCAACGTGATCCGAGTTGTCCTGATCGAAGATCAACTACTGGTCCGTCGCGGCATCAAGTCGCTGCTTGAATTATCCGATGACATTGTCGTGGTCGCCGACGTCGGCAACGCGGATGAAGGCAAGATCGCAGTTCAGCGCGAGCATCCCGACGTTGTATTACTCGACATTCGCATGCCTGGTAAGAACGGCATCGAACTACTCCGCGAGCTACGTGCCCGCGACCAACTACCGCCCACGATTCTATTGACCACCTTCGACGACGATGAAGCTTTGCTCGACGGCGTTAAAGCCGGTGCGCGCGGTTACCTATTGAAGGACGTGTCTTTGGAGCAATTGACCGACGCCATTCGTTCGGTCGCAGCAGGCGAATCACTGATTAGACCAGTCATCACAGATCGTCTGCTGCGTGGACTCGACTCGATGCGCGGTAATGCCGTTCCAGTCGAGCCGATTGAATCGCTCACCAAAAGAGAGTTGGAAGTATTGCGATTGATGTCGGGCGGCTATAGCAATCGAGAGATCTCGGATGCGCTGGGTACAGTGGAAGGCACGGTAAAGAACCATGCATCCAGCATTCTCGCCAAGCTCGGCGTTCGCGACCGCACGCGAGCAGTATTGAAGGCTCTGGAGCTCGGTTACCTCTGAAGAATGAGATTACAGCGCCCGCGTCGCCGCCAACCAATCCTTCGTTCGATCCGCATACACAAAGAAATGCGGATTCAAGATATCGGCTTTGGTGTTGTAGCGCAGCGGCGCGCCGTCCAAAGTAACGACGACACCACCCGCAGCTTCGACAACTCCTTGCGCTGCCGCCGTGTCCCATTCGCTGGTGGGTCCTAAACGCGGATAAAGATCCGCTTTACCTTCGGCGATCAAACAGAATTTGAGCGAGCTGCCCATCGAGACGATTTCGTGTGACGCTAATCGCGCGAGATACGCATCGAGCAATGCACCGCGATGCGATCGACTGCCGACCACCCGGATTGGCGAGTGAGCAGGAATGGATGGATGAATTGAAATTAACGTGCCATCGCCTACTTGCTTGTGCGCGCCAAAAACGCGGGCACCGACATACAGAGTGGCGGTCGCCGGCACATACACGACGCCAAGCACCGGAACATGCTCGTGCATCAACGCGATGTTCACAGTGAACTCGCCGTTGCGCGAAACGAATTCCTTTGTGCCATCGAGAGGATCGACCAACCAATACGTGTGCCATTGCGAGCGCTCGACGAATGGAATTTCGGCCGATTCTTCCGACAACACAGGCCATTGCGGCGCGAGCGATTGCAACCCCGCGATGATGATTTCGTTCGCACGCAGATCGGCGCTGGTTAATGGCGACGCATCGCCTTTCAAGGCCACATCGAAATCGCCGCTATACACCTCCATGATCGCAACGCCCGCTCTTTTCGCAAGCGCGATCACCGCGTCGCGCAAGTTCGCAGTGACAAGCTCATTGTTCATGCGGCGCCAAGCATACCGCGACTGCGCAGCTGCACGATGATCTCATCCGCCGCCTGTTCGGCCGATTGTTTCGCCGTGTCCAAATGAATCTCCGCATGTTCAGGGGGTTCATACGGCGAATCGATGCCTGTAAAATTTTTGATCTCACCGCGACGCGCACGCGCGTATAACCCTTTTGGATCGCGCTTTTCGGCATCGGCAAGCGAAGTATCGACATATACTTCGATGAATTCGCCGGATTGCAACAAATCGCGCGCTAGTCGTCGCTCGGAACGGAACGGCGAAATGAACGACACCAACACGATCAATCCTGCATCGACCATCAATTTCGACACTTCGGCGACTCGCCGAATATTTTCGACGCGATCGGCATCGGTGAAGCCGACGTCCTTGTTGAGGCCATGACGAATGTTGTCGCCGTCAAGCAGATAGGTATGACGCCCCAAGGCAAATAGCTTCTTCTCAACCAAATTCGCGATAGTGGATTTACCGGCACCCGACAATCCGGTGAACCATAACGCACAAGCTGTTTGATGCTTTTGTTCCGCGCGCGCTGTTTTGTTTACGTCGAGCGCTTGCCAATGAATGTTGTCGGCTCGACGCAGTGCGAATTGAATCAGGCCAGCGCCGACGGTGTCGTTGCTGATTCGATCGATCAATATAAATCCACCGGTTTCGCGATTCTCGTTGTAGGCGTCAAAGGCAATCGGCCGATCCAAGTTGAGATTGCAAACACCGATCTCGTTCAACTCCAATTGCTTGGCGGCGAGATGCTCCATGGTGTTGACATTCACTTTGTACTTCGGTTGCGCAATGCTTGCCGTCGCGGTCTTCGCGCCAATCTTCAAAAGATACGGACGACCGGGCAGCATCGGTTGCTCGTGCATCCAAATGACCGTGGCTTGAAATTGATCCGCCACGCCGGCGGGCGAATCGGATTTGACCAACACATCGCCTCGACTCACGTCAATTTCATCTTTGAGCGTGATGGTGATGGATTGACCCGCAACAGCTCGCGGCAAATCGCCATCCATCGTGACGATGCGCGCGACCGAACTTTCTCTCGCTGACGGCAGCGCACGAATGCGATCGCCCACACTCACAACGCCACTCGCGATCATGCCGGCAAAGCCGCGAAAATCTTGATTCGGTCGATTGACCCATTGCACAGGCAATCGGAATGCACGCTGTTGCGAATCCTCATCGATTTTCAAATGTTCGAGAAAATTCATCAGGGTCGGACCGCGATACCACGGCATCGAATCGGTCGATTCCGTAATGTTGTCGCCTCTCAGCGCCGACATGGGTATCGCGGTGAATTCATCTATGCCGATCTGCGCGGCGAATTCACGATAGTGCCGCACGATGCAGTCGAATTCTTCTTCCTCGTAGCCGATCAGGTCCATCTTGTTTACGGCCAACACAACGTGACGAATGCCCAGCAGCGAAACGATGTAGCTATGCCGGCGAGTTTGCGTTAATACGCCCTTGCGTGCATCGATCAATATCACCGCGGCGTCCGCAGTCGATGCGCCGGTCACCATGTTGCGCGTGTACTGCTCGTGTCCCGGCGTATCCGCAACGATGAATTTACGTTTGTCGGTAGAGAAAAATCGATACGCGACATCGATAGTAATGCCCTGCTCGCGTTCCGCCGCAAGACCATCGACCAACAACGCGAAATCAAGATCTCCACCTTGGGTGCCGACTTTTTTGGAGTCGGCTTCCAGCGCGGCAAGCTGATCCTCGAAAATCATTTTCGATTCGAACAACAATCGACCGATCAGCGTGGATTTACCGTCATCGACACTTCCGCAGGTGATAAAGCGCAACAGACTCTTGTGTTCGTGTGCTTTAAGATAGCCTTCGATGTCGTCGGCAATGAGTTCGGATTTATGCGCCACTAGAAGTACCCCTCTTGCTTCTTCTTCTCCATCGATCCGGAGGAGTCGTGATCGATCATCCGACCTTGGCGCTCGGACGTCGTCGTGAGGAGCATCTCTTGAATGATTGCCGGCAACGTATCGGCGCGGCTTTCGATCGCACCGGTTAGGGGATAACAACCCAAGGTGCGGAAGCGGACGTACTTTTGTTGGGGTTTTTCACCGGGCTTCAGCGGCATGCGGTCGTCGTCCACCATGATGAGCGTGCCGTCACGCTCGACCACCGGTCGCGGCGCAGAGTAGTACAAGGGCACGATGGGAATTTGTTTGAGATAGATGTACTGCCAGATGTCGAGTTCGGTCCAATTCGACAGCGGAAACACGCGCAGACTTTCGCCCTTGGATTTGCGCGCGTTATACAACTGCCACAGCTCCGGACGCTGGCGCTTGGGGTCCCAGCGATGTTGTTGCGTACGGAACGACACGACGCGCTCTTTGGCACGTGATTTTTCTTCGTCACGACGGCCGCCGCCAAACGCGGCATCGAAACCATGCTCATCGAGCGCTTGTCGCAAACCTTGCGTCTTCATCACATCCGTGTGTACGCCCGAACCATGCGTAAACGGCCCCACACCTTGGCGAACGCCGTCCGCGTTTATGTGAACCAGCAATTCAAGATCAAGCTCTTTCACTACTCGATCGCGAAACGCAATCATCTCGCGAAATTTCCAAGTCGTGTCCACGTGCAGCAAGGGAAACGGCAGCTTGGCGGGATAGAATGCCTTGAGCGCCAACTGCAGCATCACCGAGCTGTCCTTGCCGATCGAATACAACATCACGGGCTTTTCGCACTCGGCCACCACCTCGCGCATGATGTGGATGCTTTCCGCTTCGAGGCGTTCGAGATGCGTGAGTTGAGTTTTGGTAAGGGTCATAAAGCCAATGGCAGGGCAACAATTGTGGAATTGTTTCACGACCGCACGGCGCTGCAAATCGCCATTGGTTGGCTGAGCAAACGGAAGGTTCTATAGACGTACGGTGAGTTGCGCTAGAGAAGAACGCTGACGCCACGGTCGGTAGCAATCGCATCGCGAGGACGCTGACGCTACAGTAAGCTGCTACGCGTCCTATCTAATCTTTTAGAGTCAACTGTTTTGACAAATGACTCTAAAAGATTGGTCGGGGCGACAAGATTTGAACTTGCGACCCCTTGCACCCCATGCAAGTGCGCTACCAGGCTGCGCCACGCCCCGACCGGAGAAAAACATTGCGCCCGCAAATCGAACGCGGGCGCGGATCATATCGGATCACTCACTGCGAAACTAGCGACGAGCCCACTGTGACGCCATAGATGGCGGAATTGGTCGCAGGAGATTGCTCCTGCGACCCCTGCATTTCCTACGTCCATGTAGGTCAGGAATACAGGAGCAATTTCTACCGCCGCAGAATCTTAAGCACTTCTTCCAACTCAAGCCTTATCTGTCGCACTATTTGCTGAGCTTGTGAAACATCCTCCCGAGCGTCATCGCCTTGGAGCCGGTTGCGCGCGCCGCCGATAGTGAATCCTTGTTCGTACAATAAACTTCGAATTTGTCGAATAACCAACACATCTTGGCGCTGATAGTAACGGCGATTGCCGCGACGTTTCACCGGCTTGAGTTGCGGAAACTCCTGTTCCCAGTAGCGCAACACATGCGGCTTTACCCCGCATAGCTCACTGACTTCGCCAATGGTGAAGTAGCGCTTGCCCGGAATGACGGGCAGTTCGCTGTTATTCCCTGCTTCCAGCATAGGCCTCCACTCTCGCCTTTAGTTTTTGTCCCGGCCGAAAAGTCACGACTCGCCGTGCGCAGATCGGGATTTCCTCGCCGGTTTTCGGATTGCGTCCGGGACGTTGGTTTTTGTCGCGCAAATCGAAGTTCCCAAAACCCGACAATTTGATTTGTTCACCCGTGGCCAACGATGCACGCAACTCTTCGAAGAATAGATCGACCAACTCCCGCGCCTCGCGTTTGTTGAGGCCCAGTTGATCGAACAAGGCTTCCGCAATTTCCGCTTTGGTGAGTGCAGCCATACGCCGGGAATTCCCCATTCTATTTTTCGCGAATGTTTGCGCCGAGTTGAGCACGCAAGCTCTCGATTACTTGCGCCATGACGCGGTCCGCGTCGTCGTCAGTCAGCGTGCGCGAAGTATCCTGTAAATGAAGACTCAAGGCTATGCTTTTCTTGCCTTTTCCGATTTGCTCGCCGCGGTATACGGAGATGACCGATAGATCGCGAAGCAGCAAGCTAGCACTGGCGCGGACCGCTGCTTTCAATTGATCCAACACGAGGGCTTCATCGACAATCACCGCCAGATCGCGGCGAATGGATGGGAATCGAGAGATCTCCGCAAACTGCGGCAAGCGCGCAGACAATGCCCTTTGCACCTCCAGTTCGAAAAGATACAGCGGATATGTCAAATCCATTTTCTTGGCGACTTCTGGATGAATAGCGCCCAATAGACCCACGGACTCCGATCCATGAAAAATGCGTGCCGTTTGACCGGGGTGCAACGCAGGATGAGAACCGGCTTTAAAAATGAATCCGTTGTCGTCACCCGTTAGGGCGAGCAGCGCTTCAACATCGGCCTTCACATCGTAGAAATCGACTTTGCGATTGGGCGCATCCCATTGCTCGGGCACCGCGTTACCGAGCACGAGTCCGGCAATCACGTCTACTTCACCGGCCTCTGTAAATCTGTGACCGATTTCGAACAAGCGCACACGCGATTGTTGACGGCGAACATTCTCGCGTGCAGCCAGCGCAAGTCCGGGCCACAAAGAGAGCCGCATTACTGCAAGTTCCGCTGAAATCGGATTGATGAGCGCTTTCGCCGTTTCATTCGGCAGCATTAACCGTTGCCAGGTTGGATCGACGAAGGAATAGGTAATAACTTCTTGGTAGCCGCGATCGATCAGGACATCGGCCGCACGCTCTTTGCGCACCACCATTTCCGTGCATTGCCCCAATTGCAGCGGCATCGTGGAATCAACAGGTGGAATATTGTTGTAGCCGTGAAGGCGCGCGACTTCCTCGATGAGGTCTTCCTCTATCTTGATGTCAAAGCGCCAGGTCGGAGCGGTAACCATTGCAAAGCCGCCTTTCGCTTCCACCGCCATACCCAGTTTGCTTAGGTAGGCATCGATCGATGCGGGCGCAATATCAACGCCGAGCACTGAATTCGCGCGTGCGTAACGTAACTTGATCGGCGTCGCGCTCGCTCCGCTCGCGCCGCCGGTGACGACGACAGGGCCAGGCTCGCCGCCTGCGTAGTCCAAAATCAATTGCGTCGCGCGTTCGATGGCGAGTGCAGGTAACGCCGGATCGACGCCGCGCTCGAATCGCTGCGAGGCAGCGGTGACCAATCCAATGCGACGCGCGCGCCCAGCGATTGCTTCCGGCGTGAAATGCGCCGCTTCAAGAAAGAGATCGGTGGTGGCAGCGTTAATTCCGGATGCCTCACCGCCCATCACGCCGGCCATGCCAAGCACCTGTCGTTGATCGGCAATCACGAGAATGTCATTCGCTAGTTCGATCGCGCGGCCGTCTAGTAGCATCAGCGATTCTTTCTCGCGCGCCATCCGTACGGTGATTCCGCCCGTGAGCTTTGCAAAGTCGTAAGCGTGCATCGGCTGACCAAGTTCCAGCACAACGTAGTTGGTGACATCCACCAACAAACTGATCGATCGAGTACCCGCGCGTCGCAGCCGTTCGCGCATCCAAAGTGGCGACACTTGATTGGCGCGCACGCCACGAATGACGCGCCCCACGAACTGCGTGCAAGCTTGCGGGGCCTCAATAGTTACTGGGAAAGTCGCATCGCTTTTTTTGGCAACCGCCTTGATCGCAGGTGGATGTAGTACTGCACCTGAGACGGCAGCCGCTTCGCGCGCCACACCGGCGACGCTCATGCAATCGCCGCGATTCGGTGTGACATTGATTTCGAGAACGCGATCGTCGAGCGACAGCGCTTTAACGAAGTCGTCCCCAACAACTAGATCGTTCGATAGATCGAGCAAACCGGATGCGTCCTCACCCAATCCCAGCTCGGGTGCCGAACACAACATGCCGAACGAGTCGATACCGCGCAATTTCGCTTGCTTGATCTGCACGCCGTCGGGAAGTTTCGCGCCGATTTGCGCCAGCGGTGCTTTCATTCCGACGCGCACATTCGGCGCGCCGCAGACGATTTGCACCGTTTCGTTGCCGCCATTCACTCGACACACGTTGAGTTTCTCGGCGTCCGGATGACGTTCGACGGAAATAATCTCCGCAACGACGATGCCGGACATCGGCGCGGCAGCCGGCGTATTGCCTTCAATTTCCAATCCCGCCATGGTGAGCGAGTGCGCGAGCGCATCGACGTCGTGACCGACGTCTACCCACTCCTTCAACCACTGCACGCTAATCTTCATACGAACTGCCTGAGAAAGCGCAGATCGTTCTCGAAAAACATGCGCAAATCGGTGACGTTGTAACGCACCATCGCCATGCGATCGATGCCCATTCCGAACGCGTAGCCGGAGTATTTTTCGGTATCGATATTCACCGCACGGAGCACATTGGGATGCACGACCCCGCACCCACCCATTTCGAGCCACCCGGTATTCTTGCAAATGCGACAACCGCTGCCACCGCAAGCCGCGCACGACACATCGAGTTCCGCCGACGGCTCGGTGAACGGAAAGTAAGACGGCCGCAATCGGATGTTGACTTCTTTTTCGAAAAACGCCCGCATGAAACCGAGCAAGGTCGCTTTGAGATTGGCAAGGCTAATACCTTCATCGACCACCAAGCCTTCGAGCTGATGAAACATCGGCGTGTGCGTCAAATCCGAATCGCAGCGATAAACGCGACCCGGCATGATGGCGCGGATCGGCGGCGCTTGACGTTCCATCAAGCGTATCTGTACCGGCGATGTATGCGTGCGCAACAACTTACCGTCCGGAAAATAAAACGTATCGTGCATGGCACGCGACGGATGATCCGCTGGAATATTAAGCGCCTCGAAGTTATGCCAGTCGTCCTCGATTTCGGGCCCTTCGACCACCTCGAAACCCGCCGTGCGAAAAATCGTTTCAATGCGACGACGCGCGCGACTGACCGGATGCATACCGCCGGATATTTGACCGCGACCAGGCAATGAAACATCGATGGCATCACCGGCGAGTTTCGTTGCGAGCTGCTCGGCTTCCAGCAACGATTTGCGTTCTTCGAGCGCCGACTGCAACGTCTCCTTGACGATATTGATCGTTGCGCCCACCGACTTACGCGCATCGGGATCGAGCGATCCCAGCATTTTCAGCTTCGCAGTGACCTCGCCACTCTTGCCGAGTAGCCGAACGCGAATGGCGTCGAGATCGATCAACGTAGTCGCACGCGCGATGTCCTGACGAGCGTTCGCCAACAGCGGTTCTAAGTCTTGGAGTAGATCGCTCATTGATATTCGGCGGAGAAAAAAGCGAACGCCCCAATTTCAATTTGGTGCGGCGTCCACTTCACTCTCGTATCCAGCGCAGGCCACATGCCCGAGCCTCGCTAGATCACGCTGCTTGCAAACTCGACTTCGCGCGTTCGGCAATCACGCCAAATGCCACAGGGTCGTGCATAGCTAGATCGGCAAGGACTTTGCGATCGATGACCAATCCGGCAACTTTCAATCCTGCGATCAACTTGCTGTACGACAAATCATGCAGTCGAGCCGCAGCATTGATACGAACAATCCACAGTCCGCGGAAGTCGCGCTTCTTCGCTTTGCGATCGCGATATGCATATTGGCCGGCTTTGATGACGGCCTGCTTAGCGGTGCGGAATACTTTGCGACGAGCGTTGTAGTAGCCCTTCGCCTTCTTAAGAATTTTTTTGTGACGGGCGCCAGCAATAACGCCCCGTTTAACACGTGCCATTTCTCTCTCCTAAATTAGTTGGGGCTTAAGCGTGAGGAAGCAGCTGTGCAAGCCGTCCCAAATCTTGTTTAGCCACCATGCTCGGCGCACGCAGCTGACGCTTACGCTTGCTCGGCTTTTTGGTGAGGATGTGGCGACGATGGGATTGGGCTCGTTTGAACCCGTTGGCAGTCTTGCGAAAACGTTTCGCCGCTGCCCGGTTGGTCTTCAACTTAGGCATTAACAATTACTCCAATTTTTTAGCCTTTTCAGTTATCTAGAAGACATTCCTAGAAACTTGGAGGCGGGACAACC
>JAYTQU010000339.1:0-2312 GCA_043746555.1 Pseudomonadota bacterium
AGTCCACGGCAACCGGCGTTGACGTTGTTCGCCGAGTCGTGATGACCGATAGCGGGGAATACCCCTACGACTACTTGATGCTAGCGTGCGGAGCGCAGCACGCTTACTTCGGTCACGAAGACTGGGAGCCGCATGCGCCTGGTTTAAAAACGCTTCCGCAGGCCACCGAAATTCGCCGTCGCGTGCTCGAAGCATTCGAAGCGGCCGAGCGCGAAACCAAACACGAACAGCAACGCAAACATCTCACGTTTGTTGTGGTCGGCGGCGGTCCAACCGGCGTGGAGCTCGCCGGCGCTATCGGCGAGATGAGCCGCTACACATTGGCCAAGGATTTTCGCAGCATCGATCCACGACAAACGCGCGTCATATTGGTGGAGGCGGGCGCAAGAATATTGCCGGCATTCGATACAGAGATGTCGGCGCGTGCGATGCGAGATTTGGAATCGTTAGGCGTACAAGTGTGGACATCGGCGCGCGTCACCGAGATCACGGACGTTGGCGTGACAATCGGCAACGAACACATTGCTTCATCGACGGTACTGTGGGCTGCCGGCGTACGTGCATCGAGCATTGGGCGCACGTTAGGTGTTGAAGTCGACGCAGCAGGTCGCGTGCCGGTGAATAACGATCTATCGATTGCCGATCACCCGGAAGTTTTCGTATGCGGCGACCTCGCTCGCTGCGCTGACGCAGACGGGAGGCCTCTGCCTGGCGTGGCGAACGTTGCCAAAGTGCAGGGCATCTATGTCGCCAAGACCATCGTTAGAGAACTTGCCGGCCGTGCGCGTCAACCTTTCAAATATCGCGACACGGTCAGGTTGGCTACCATCGGACGCTCTCGCGCCGTATGCGAAATTGGCGGTATCAAATTAACCGGCCGATTGGCGTGGTGGTTCTGGCTGATCGTACACATCTACTTCCTCAACGGATTTCGCAACCGACTCTCGGTACTACTGCACTGGGCGTGGTCGTATCTCACCTTCAATCGAGGTGCGCGATTGATCGTTGGGAAAGAATGGCAGTCGTACGGAGTCAAAGACCGCTAAGCACCATGAGTAAAATGGGCGACAATAGCGTGCTGCGCTAGCCGAGTCGATGCTGGAGTCGCTGCACGAACCCCGGGAAATCGAATCGGCATGGGCCCAAGAAATTGAGCGCCGCGTCGCAGCCTATGATCGCAGTGACTCGAAAACTCATTGTGCCGAAGACGTGTTTGCGGAAGCTAAGCGGTTATCTCGGTGAAGCGAGCGCTGTTCGTCGCGGAGGCCGGCGAGGAATTGCTTTTCGAAGTCGGTTACTACGTCGGCACAAGTCAATGGTTAGCTGCTCTTTGTGCCGACTAATTGGCGGCAAAGCGCCACCGCGTATCGGCGCATGAAGTGACGGCGGACGAGCGCCAGGGGAACGCCAGCGCAAACGAGAATGACAAGGAACACCCGCAACGTTTGATATTGCGGTGACGCGAAAAATGCCACAGCCAATACGGCCGTAACAAAAATAAACGCGGATAACAAAACGGGGAGACATTTATCGGCTAGCTTACCTGCGGAGCGGACGATTTGCTGCCGCTGCCAAGGTTGGACGCTGGAAAGCTCGGGAAAACGATAAAGCGGATGTACCGCTCGCGCATGATGATTTCTATCCCGCGCGATTTTTTGTGCCTCCTGCGCAAGTAAGCTGTCGGAAATCGAATCGGCTTGTTCCTTGGTGAGCATAGAAATCCTCTTCAGAAATGGCGAACTTGTCTTAGCAGTGCAGATCATGCCGAATAGCCTGGCCGGGTGCAAAGTAACCCGGAGGTTTGATCGGCGGCAGCCTCGTGAATGGCCTGGGGTTTCGTATGTTCGCACTTGGTCAACCGCGTGTTAACCAAACCATAAAACGTGTCAACCACCCGTACAGCTTTGGCTTGTCGATCAGCCGCATCTGTCGGAAATCACGCCCACTTCATGTTCAGCTTGCGATCGGACTCCGCGCAATCTCGAAGATATAGAGATTGATGAGATTTTGGTACGGAATTCCGTTCTTTTCCGCCAACGCGCGGAAGCAATTGATGGTGTCCTCGTCAAGACGAATCGTGAGTTGCTTCTTCGCTTTCCGAAGATAGGGACTGCGAACGGATTTTGAAAAGTCATAGCGTTTTTTCATCGAAGCCACCGCCGATATTGACGTTGTTCCTCTCGATCGGCCTGGCGAGCGGAATGATCCGTATGACCTGGTCCTTGTCCCGATAGCAGTGGCACACGACCAAGATCTTGAGAGGCTCTCAGTCCGAGGAGAACAAATCTCTCCTCGTTTTCTGAATGTTCCGA
>JAYTQU010000340.1:0-2592 GCA_043746555.1 Pseudomonadota bacterium
TGAAGAAAGTCCACGCGAGCAACGCGCCGATGGCACCGCCCAGCGCGGCAAGTAATAGCGACTCCACCAGGATGGAAGTTACGGTTGCCGCTGCGCCAAAACCGATCGCTCGCAATGTTGCGATTTCACGAGCGCGAGTACTGACCGCGGAGTACATAGCATTGAGTGCGCCGAAAAATGCGCCCACCGCCATGATGCCGCCCACTACGTACGCCACGATCGATAATAATTGCGTCAGCGTTTTCGATTGACGCGCGTAGTAGTCCCGCTCGCGCAGCACGTCCACCGACACTGCGGGGTTAGCGGAAAGCGAATCCTTGAATTCCTGAAACGAGTTCGGCGAATTCAATACCACCGTGGCGCTGCTGAAGGCGCCGCCGCGATACGCGGACGCCAGTGTATCTCGATCGGTCATCAACTCCGATTCGTGAGAGTCGCCGTTGGTAGCGAAGACGCCAACTACGGTCCAAGTGGCGAACCGCGTTTTCACCTTGCTGCCGATATCGATGTCCTTGAATTGCTTCAGTGCGCCTTTGCCGACGATCAACTCATAAAGCGCAGGTTTAAACATCCGACCTCGTAAGATCTTGATCTCCGGTCGCACCGAGGGCCAATTGGTGCTGATGCCGCGAATGGTAGCGTTCACCTCGGTGGCGTCTTCTTTTTTGTGCAGGTTGACCAACCTAAGGAGTTCGCCCGACACCAACGATTGCCCGTCGGAATCGTGTTTCACGCCCGGCGAATCCGCGATTTCCCGAATCGCAGCCTGTGTTAACACGCTGCCGAATTCCGCGGCGGAACCGTTGCGCAATACGATAGCCCGATCATCGCGTCCCGAGTTTTGCATCGTCTTGATCATGCCAACCGACATAGCGAGCACAGAAATCAACACTGCGACTACACCCGCAATGCCGACCACGATGACCATCGACGTCCCGAGGCGTTGCGGTAACGTTCGTAGGTTAACGGCGGTCACGGCCGTAATTTGTTTGAGCACACTCATGAATAATCCCCTATCGTCCGGCTAGTGCGTCGACAATATTCAAGCGCTTGGCGCGCAACGCCGGCGGTAGACCGCTGACGAGCGCCAATGCGAGCGCAATGGCGATGCCCGACTCCACCACGATGAGCGGAAGCGGTAGGTCGCCGAACAAGGTCGTTAGCGCGGTAAACGCGCCGCGCGCAAATACGAGACCCAATAGCGCCGCGAACACACAGAGCACGATCGATTCGATGAGCACGAGCACTAATACTTTCGTATCGGAAAAGCCGAGTGTTTTGAGTACCGCGAGTTCGGGAATGCGTTCGCGCACCGATTGCATCATCGTGTTGGCGGTTAAGAACAGCAGCGTGAACAACACTGCGCCGACAATCGAGTTGACGATGAAGTTCACATCGGCAACCTGTTTGATCTGCGACTGCGCCCACGCTTGTTCGGATTGCGTTTTAGTTTCGTTTGACGAGTTGGCAAACAACGCATCGACCGATTTCGCCACTTCGTCGCCTTGGCGCGGATCGTCGAGACCAATGATGTAGTAGTGAATGGTGCCGTTGCCGAACGCACGCGCTGCGTCGAAATAGTCGAAGTTGATGTAGAACGAGGGAAAGCCGGTTCCTTCGCCGTACGTCGACACATCGAGGATGCCGACGACTTTGAAATACCAGGTGTTGCCGCCGGTTTTTTGCGTCCAGATCGACGTGCTGATCGGAATTTCATCGCCAATCTTCCAGCCATACTTGTCGGCTATCTGTTGGCCGATCAAGGCGCCGTTGCGTGTGTGCAGCATCGCATCGAGCTGGTCCTTAGGGAGTTTCATCTCTTTGTAGACTTTCAATAGCGTTGAAGCGTCGGTGGCGAACACCGGCAAGGCATTTTGCGCATCTCGATAGAAGCCGCCGAAGTACGTCCAGTGCGTTACCGCCGCCACATGCGGGACGGTTTTGATGCGTTCGAGATACGAAATCGGCAGGCCGTCGGTCATGTTGATGCGGCTTTGCACATACATGCGATCGACGTTTAGATTCTTATAAACGCTGTTCATTCCCTGGTTGATGCCCTGCAATAGACCGAACAACAAAAACGCAATCACGATCGACAGCATCGTCAAAATCGTGCGCGTTTTTTTCCGCCACAGCCCCGCCCAAATTAGCATGAAGTATTTCATGCGGCGTTCCTCGCCTCGCCGTCGACTAAGCGACCTTTGTCCATGTGAATCTGTCGCGTCGCGTGATTCGCGGCAAGCGGATCGTGCGTCACCATGATGATGGTCTTGCCGTGATCGCGATTGAGCATTTGTAACAAGCCCAGAATTTCCTCCGCGTTCTCGCGATCCAAGTCGCCGGTTGGTTCGTCGCACACGAGAATAGTCGGGTCGGCGACGATGGCGCGTGCAATGGAGACACGTTGTTGTTGACCGCCCGAAAGTTCATTCGGTTTGTGTTTGGCGCGATCGGTAAGCCCTACCAGTTGCAATGCGGCCGCAACATTTTGTTTGCGTTGCGCGCTCGTCAGTTTTGTCAGCAATAACGGCACTTCGACATTGCGTTCGGCCGTGAGCACCGGCAACAAATTATAGAATTGAAATACAAAAC
>JAYTQU010000341.1:0-5344 GCA_043746555.1 Pseudomonadota bacterium
CAACGGCTTCGAAACTTGCCGACGTATGAAACGCGAAAAGATGCTCACGCATCTACCCGTGATTTTCATGACCGGGCTTTCCGAAACCGAACATGTGCTAGAAGGTCTGGCCGCAGGTGGAGTGGATTACGTCACCAAACCCATCGTGATCGATCAACTGCTCGCACGCATGCGAGTGCATCTCGCTAATGCTCGCGCTGCTTACAGTACTAGTGTGGCGCTCGACGCGACGGGCCGGTTTTTGTTGGCGACCGACCGACTGGGCCGACTGCTGTGGTGTACGCCCAAAGCGAAACAGTTGCTCGGGGAATTGTTTCCCGCACAGAACGATGCCAGCGCGAGTTTGCCGCCGGCCGTGCTCGAGCAATTACTGCAGCTGCGAGAAGAGGGCAGAGGAACACAAACGCGACCAGTGCTGGAAGTCGGCGGCCGCAAATTGGAAATCTCCGTGTTGAGTCCAATCGGTCCCGACGAATTGCTATTTCGCTTAAACGAACTCAGCACTGAAGCCGATGAACTGCTGTTGCAACAATCATTACGCGTCACTTCACGCGAAGCCGAAGTGCTCTTGTGGATTAGTCGCGGTAAATCCAATCGCGAGATCGGCGAGATTCTCAACATCAGTCCACGCACGGTGAATAAACATCTCGAACAAGTCTTCGTCAAACTCGGCGTCGAGAATCGCGCCTCAGCGGCGGCGCGAGCGGTAAGAGCGCTAGCGCGCTAGCGCGTAAGCGCGCGTGAAATCGCGAGATCGCGAGTTCGCGAAATGGTCAGAAGAAGAACAGGACCGAGCGGGATCTCCGAAATCCACGCCAATCAGAGAACTCTGACCATCTCGCGCCCTTGCGCCCTCACGATCTCGCGGGCGAAAGCATTCCTTGTTTCACAATGAATTCAATCACCGTGTCGAGGCCTTGGCCGGTTTTCATATTCGTAAACACAAATGGCTTTTCACCGCGCATCTTTTTCGCGTCGCGGTCCATCACTTCAAGCGATGCACCGACGTGCGGGGCGAGGTCGATCTTATTAATAATGAGTAGGTCCGACCGCATGATGCCCGGGCCGCCCTTGCGGGGAATCTTGTCGCCGGCTGCTACATCGATCACATATAAGGTGAGGTCGGAAAGTTCAGGGCTGAAGGTGGCGGCCAAATTGTCGCCGCCGCTCTCGACGATGATCATGTCCAAGTCTTTGAAGTCGTGCATCAGTTCGTCGATGGCCGCCAGATTCATCGACGCATCTTCGCGAATGGCGGTGTGCGGACAGCCGCCGGTTTCCACGCCGCGTATGCGATCGGCCGTGAGTGCTTCGCTGCGAATCAAGAACTGCTGATCCTCTTTGGTGTAAATATCGTTAGTGACGACGGCGATGTTGAATCGATCGCGCATGCGCTTACACAGGTGATCGACCAGCGCGGTTTTTCCCGAGCCCACTGGGCCACCGACGCCAACCCGCAGAACGTCACTGTTGACTTGCATGATCGCTGCGTTCGCGGACATTGTCGGAATCCTCTCGTGAGTCGTCGAATTTGACGGGTAGAATACGGCGGCCCCACAACAATCGATAGTGGTAGATTAACTCACATGCTCGAAGCCTTCTTGGTCTCCACCGGCGTTGTTGCACTGGCCGAAATCGGCGATAAGACGCAACTCCTCGCGCTCGTGCTAGCCGCAAAATTCCGCAAGCCTGTTCCCATTGTGTTGGCAATCCTGGTTGCTACCGTGCTCAATCACGGACTCGCCGGCGCCGTGGGTTCCTGGATCGCAACGTTGCTCGGACCCGTCGGTTTGCGTTGGGTGCTCGGAGTCTCGTTCATCGGCATGGCAATCTGGACATTGGTGCCGGATAAGTATGAGGAGCAAAGCGTCGCGCCGCCACGGTTCGGCGTATTCGTTACGACATTTATCGCGTTTTTTTTCGTGGAGATGGGCGACAAGACGCAGATTGCGACCGCTGCGCTCGCGGCGAAATTCCAGTCGTTGGTGCCGGTCGTCGCCGGAACAACACTCGGAATGATGATTGCCGACGTGCCCGCCGTTTGGTTAGGCGAAGTCGCTGCGACTAAGCTGCCGCTGAAGTTGGTCAGAAGCGTAGCTGCGGGGATTTTCTTGATACTCGGGTTGCTCGTGCTGATCGCTCCAAAGTTTTCATTGGGAGTCTAGCGATTGCCCGTGTAGAATCGCGACCCTCAATTTCTAACCACACGAACGCCGGAACATCGATGCACTGGCGAGAGCCGTCGCATAGACGCTTGGTGGATGACGGTATAAAAAGTTTTTGCGCCCGTAGCTCAGTTGGATAGAGCACTTGGCTTCGAACCAAGGGGTCGGGAGTTCGAATCTCTCCGGGCGCACCAAATCAAGACAAAAAATCCCGGGATCAAGTGGGGTTCATGTTTTGGGCCAACGACTCATGGCGACAGCGGGACTCTCATGTCAAATCGTGAATTCGGTTCGTTAGTTTACGGGGTTTTGGCAGCGTTGCTGTTGCAACACTCGGCTTTTTCCAACGACCGGGGGAAATCGATGGCATCACCACCGCATACTGAAATAAAGGTCGTCACCGATCATTACTTCAATACGGCGGTCAACGATCCGTATCGTTGGTTGGAAGATGAGAACAACGCGCAGGTTCAGAAGTGGAATGACGAACAGAATAAGTACGTGCGGAATTATCTCGATTCGCTCGCGGTACGCGGACTATTGAAGGAGAAACTCACCGCGTTAATCAAATCAGCATCGCCGAGTTATTCGGCAATCGTTTTGGCCGGGGTACATCTATTTGCGCGGTACAACGATCCGCGATTCCAACAGCCGTTGTTGGTGATGATGGATGCTAAGGCAGACCCCGCCACACAGCGCGTGATTCTCGATCCCAACAAACTCGACGCGAAAGGGTTGACGGCGGTCGATTGGTTTGTGCCATCGCATGATGGGAAATTACTCGCTGTTTCCTTATCTAAGAACGGCAGCGAAGACGGCACGTTGTATATCTACGATGTTGCGACTGGCAAAGAATTGGGCGATGTTATTCTACGCGTGCAGTTTCCAACCGCCGGTGGCTCGCTAGCATGGACTGCCGATGGCAAAGGGTTTTGGTACACGCGGTATCCCGGTGACGATGCAAAACCTGAAGACCGCCATTTCTTTTTGCAAACATATTTTCACAAGCTCGGCAGCGATTGGCGGAAAGACTCGCTGGTGTTGGGTACGGCAGATGGATTGCCGCGCATCGCCGAAATTTTTCTCGACAATCGCTATTCGCCGGATGCGGTGTTGGCCAGTGTGCAGAAAGGAGACGGCGGCGAGTGGCAGCATTGGGTGCTGCGAATCGATGGCACAAAAACGAAGATTTCCGACTTCAATGACAAGATTGTCTCCGCGACAATCGGCACGGATCGCTCTATCTATATGGTCTCGCGTGCCGGTGCACCGAACGGCAAAGTGTTGAAGTTGCCGCCCAAGACAGCGCTCGCGCAAGCAATCACTATTGTTCCGGAATCGGATGCAGCAATTCAGATCAGCGAGTTTCAGCACGCGCTCAATCTCACCGCGACACAATTGTTCGTGAATTACATCGTTGGCGGTCCGGGCGAAGTACGCATGTTCGACCTGAGTGGCACAGCGCAAAGTAAGCTGCCTTTCACCGAAATCGCCGCGTTCGATAGCATTACGCCACTTCCGCAAGGCGATGTGCTGATCGGCGTGTCGAGCTATCTCAAACCGTATCGCTATGTGCGTTGGAGCGCTGCCGCGAAAAAAATTACTGAAACCAAGTTAGCAATGACCAGTCCCGCAAAGTTCGACGACGCCGAGGTGGTGCGTATCTTTGCGAAATCCAAGGACGGCACGAAAGTTCCGGTCAACGTCATTCGCAAGCGAGGCACGCCACTCAACGGTAAGAACCCAACGCTGCTGTATGGCTATGGCGGCTATGGAATCAGTCAGGAACCGCATTTTCTCGGGCCCACCATTCGACTATGGCTCGACGCCGGCGGCGTGTACGCCGAGGCGAACATTCGCGGCGGCGCGGAGTATGGCGAGCACTGGCACAGCGATGGCATGCTGACGAAGAAACAAAATGTGTTCGATGATTTCGCCGCGGCGGCGCAAACGATGATCGAACAAAAGTACACCGACTTAGATCATCTCGCGTTACGAGGCGGCTCGAATGGTGGACTACTCATGGGTGCGATGATCACGCAGCATCCGCAGTTGGCGCGCGCCGTGGTTTCCAGCGTGGGCATCTACGATATGTTGCGAGTCGAGCTTGATCCCAACGGTCAGTTCAATGTTACCGAGTTCGGCTCGGTGAAAAACGCAGAACAGTTCAAGGCGATGTACGCGTATTCGCCGTATCGGCACGTCGTGAAAGGCGCGAAGTACCCTGCGATCTTGATGACCACCGGCGCAAACGATGGACGCGTGAATCCCCTGCAATCGCGAAAGTTCACTGCGGCGTTGCAAGCATCTGGGTCGCAACGACCTATCTTCCTCAGAGTCAGCGCCACATCCGGTCACGGCATCGGCAGTTCTCTCTCCGAACGTATCGACGAATACGCCGATTGGATGAGTTTTCTATTCGATCAACTTGGAATGAAATTGCCAACGCAATAGCGGCTATAACATCCGCGTCATGAATATCGCAGCGCCGGCCTCGGCCGTATGCACGTCGCGCGCAAAGCCGACGGACTTGTTAATCGAGCTACTTGGCCAGTCGACGACGAATGAGCGCATCGGAGATGAGGAGTCCCGTTGCGCCGTAGACAATGAGCACGCCAACGTGAAGCACGATGTGATTCAACGGCGCGCCTACGACGAAGCCGCGCGCCAGGATAACCGCGTGCGCAAGCGGCAAAACCTGCGCGGCAATCTGCAAGGCGCGCGGCAGTTGGTCGAGAGGAAAATAGATTCCCGACACCAACATCATCGGCATGACGATGAGACTGAAGTAGAAGCTGAATAGGTCGTAGGTCTTAGCAAGCGATGTTACCACCAGCGCAATCCCGGCGAACGCCATACCAGTCAACATGATGAGCGGCAATACCCATAGCGCGGAAAGACTTTTCACCAACCCGAATAAGATCATCACTACCAGGATCGCGACGCCGGAAAGCGCGCCTTTGAGCGCTGCCCAGAGCCACTCGCCAACGACAATATCGGTCACCGTCATCGGCGCATTCAATATGCTTTCCCATGTTCGTTGATGTTTGAGTCGAGTAAATGCCGACCACAATGCCTCAAAGGATGCGGAGTTCATCACGCCGTAACACAGGATTCCCGAACTTAAGAATTCCAAATAACTGAGGCCGCTGACCGTGGGTAGCATTCGGCCAAGTCCA
>JAYTQU010000342.1:0-5718 GCA_043746555.1 Pseudomonadota bacterium
AAAAGCGAGTTTAGCCAACAAGTCGAATGCAACGGGAGCAATCCCTCATGCGTAACAGCAGCGTTTTTTGTCCGACGTGGACGGTTTCGATCACGCGGCCGGTCGTCAGGCATCGGTCTGCGACACTGAATATCTGATCGGATGGCAATGAATCAAATGGTAAGAAGAAAACCCGAACGCAACTTGATCGTCGGACTCGATATCGGTACGTCGAAGGTCGTCGCCATCGTCGGTGAGATGACGGCAGATCGGCAGATCGAAGTGATCGGTATCGGTTCGCATCCTTCGCGCGGGTTAAAGAAAGGCGTGGTGGTGAATATCGAATCTACCGTGCAATCGATTCAGCGTGCGGTCGAAGAAGCGGAGTTGATGGCGGGTTGCGAGATTCACGCGGTGTACGCCGGAATCGCCGGCAGTCATGTGCGCAGCTTGAACTCGCACGGCATCGTCGCGATTCGCAACAAAGAAGTCACGCCTGATGACGTCGAGCGAGTGATCGACGCCGCGCGCGCGGTTGCGATTCCTGCCGATCAAAAGATACTGCACATCCTCCCGCAGGAATTCATCATCGACAATCAAGAAGGCATTCGCGAACCCGTGAGCATGTCGGGCGTGCGCTTGGAAGCGAAGGTGCACATCGTCACCGGCGCGGAAAGTGCGGCGCAGAACATCGTGAAGTGCGTGCAACGCTGTGGTCTGGTTGTCGAAGATGTTGTGCTGGAGCAGTTGGCGTCGAGTTATGCGGTGCTCACTGAAGACGAGAAAGAGTTAGGAGTGTGTTTGGTCGACATCGGCGGCGGCACAACCGACATCGCGGTGTTCTCCGGCGGCGCGATTCGTCACACGGCAGTGATTCCGATCGCGGGCGATCAAGTCACCAACGACATCGCCGTGAGTCTGCGCACGCCGACGCACTACGCCGAAGAAATCAAAATGAAATTCGCTTGCGCGCTATCGCAGCTTGCGAACGCCGATGAAACGATCGAAGTGCCGAGCGTGGGCGACCGACCGCCGCGTCGCTTAGCGAGGCAAACGTTGGCCGAGGTTGTCGAGCCGCGTTACGAAGAGTTGTTCGGTTTAATTCGCGAAGAACTGCGTCGCTCGGGCTTCGAAGAAGTAATCGCGGCGGGAGTAGTGCTCACCGGCGGCAGCGCAAAGATGGAAGGCGCCATCGAATTAGCTGAAGAAGTGTTTCACATGCCGGTTCGCTTGGGTGTTCCACAGCACGTCACCGGTTTGGTGGAAGTCGTGCGCAATCCGATTCATGCAACGGGTGTCGGTCTCTTGTTGTACGGCCGCGAAAATTATTTGCGCGGGCATCGCGAGTCACCGCTTTCCGGTAATGCGCGCAATGTGTGGGAAAGAATGAAGGCTTGGTTTCAGGGGAATTTTTGATGGCGATGCAAATTAGTGTTGGGCGAGTCGGTATTGAAAGCGCCTTGCGAAATCGCCGCAAGTACCTCCCTGTAGGTTCCGGCATCGGCATCCCTGCCGATGCCGGTTTCGCAAGGCGCTTTCAATACCAACTCGCAACGCAACCAGAGGGCGCATCGCCGGCAAAACAGTGGCGGGTGTGGGGAAAAGAATTCGGAATGAATGTTGGTTTTATCTATTCGTTTTATTTCACTTCAAAGTGAGGGGACTAACCATGTTTGTACTCGCAGATACAGAAAATCAAGGCGCGGTAATCAAAGTGATCGGCGTGGGCGGCGGAGGCGGTAACGCCGTTGCTCATATGATTACTTCGGGTATCGAAGGTGTGGAATTCATTTGCATCAATACCGATGCGCAGGCCATCAAGCACTCGAAAGTGAAGATGGGTTTGCAGATCGGTTGCAACATCACCAAGGGATTGGGTGCCGGCGCCGATCCTGAAGTGGGTCGACAAGCGGCGATGGAGGATCGCGATCGCATTATCGAACTCATCGAAGGCTCAGACATGTTGTTCATCACTGCCGGTATGGGCGGCGGTACGGGAACGGGTGCTGCGCCGGTCGTTGCACAAATCGCCAAGGAGCTAAACATCCTAACGGTTGCAGTCGTGACCAAGCCTTTCGATATGGAAGGCAACAAGCGTCGCAATGTGGCCGAGCAAGGAATGAGCGAATTGGCCAAGCATGTCGATTCGCTCATCACCATTCCCAATCAAAAGTTACTGACCGTGCTGGGTGGCGATGTGACTTTGCTCGATGCGTTTAGATCGGCGAACCAAGTGCTGCAAGGCGCGGTGCAAGGTATCGCGGAACTCATCACGCGACCGGGATTGATCAACGTCGACTTTGCCGATGTGCGCACAGTCATGTCGGAAACCGGCATGGCGATGATGGGTTCCGGCACGGCGCGCGGTGAGCATCGCGCACGCGAAGCGGCGGAAGCGGCGGTGTCGAGTCCGCTACTGGAAGATGTGAACTTATCCGGCGCGCACGGACTGCTCATCAACGTAACAGGTGGACCCGATGTGCGAATCAGCGAGTTCAATATAGTGGGCGACACCGTGAAGACTTACGCCTCGGAAGATGCGAACGTGGTCGTGGGGTGCGTGATCGATCCGGAAATGGGCGAAGATATTCGTGTCACGGTGGTCGCGACCGGCATCGGTCGTCCCGAAGAACAAGTTCAATCGCAACCGGATGTGCGCCGTATGACTGCTGTCGCCGGCGGTCGCGCGCAACCTCGTCACGTGCCGACCTTGGACGATCTGTCGGTGCCGACCTACATTCGCCAACAACGCGATCAGGCTACGCAGTATCGGGAACATGCACCGCGTCGAGCGGTTGGCGATGGCATCGTGTTAGGTGACGAATCGGTGCTGGATATTCCGGCGTTTCTGCGTCGGCAAGCGGATTGATGATGAGGAGAGACTGTAGACGGTAGGCTGTGGGCGGCGGGTCGGATACGCGGGTCGGATACATAGAGTGGCTCGTTTTCGACCGCTCCAGCGATTTGCTCGCTTGTTCAATATACAACCTGGTGTTACGGTGCGCGCCAAATTCGAGGGTGTCTCTTAATGTTTTACCTACAGTCCACAGCCTCTTGCCTACAGCCTCTGGCTTGACTCCATGATTCGCCAACGAACTTTAAAAAATACCATTCGCGCGACCGGCGTGGGTCTACACACCGGCAAGAAGGTGTTGATGGTGCTCAGACCGGCGCCGGTGAACACCGGGATCGTCTTCTATCGCTCCGATCTCGATAGTGCAATACCGGTGCGCGCCTATGCCGAGAATGTGGGCGAGACGCAACTCGGTACGACACTGGTCAACGGCGACGTAAAAGTCGCAACAGTCGAGCACCTGCTGTCGGCATTTGCCGGCCTCGGTATCGACAACGCGTTCGTCGATCTGTCGGCGCCTGAAGTGCCGATCATGGACGGTAGCGCGGGGCCATTTGTTTTTCTGTTGCAGTCGGCCGGCATCGAAGAGCAATCGGCGGCGAAGAAATTTGTGCGCGTACTGAAGACAATGCGCGTGGAAGATGGGGGAAAATGGGCTCAATTCGCTCCGTATTCGGGATTTAAAATCAATTTTGAAATCGAGTTTGACCATCCCGTGTTCAAGAAGCGCTCGCAGGTGGCGACGATGGAGTTTTCGACGACTGCATTTCTGAAAGAGATTAGTCGCGCGCGCACGTTTGGATTCATGCGCGACGTGGAATATCTCCGTGCGCACAATCTCGCGTTGGGTGGCACCATGGATAACGCGATTGTGCTTGACGATTATCGAATTTTGAACGAAGACGGCCTACGTTACGAAGACGAGTTCGTTAAGCACAAGATTCTCGATGCGATCGGCGATCTATATTTGCTGGGTTGCAGTTTGATCGGCGAGTTCACGGGCTACAAATCGGGGCACGATCTCAATAACAAGTTGCTGCGAGCGCTGATCGCCGACGCGAGTGCCTCCGAAGAAGTGACCTTCGCCAATGACGGTGCCGCGCCCATTTCTTATTTGTCCGCAATGGCCACCGCCTAGTCGGCGCGCGCTGCTTTGTTGAAGAGCCCGATTGGGCGCTTCGAGCGACGAAATCGCGCTACGAATTCGGTTGACCGACACGAACTTTCAGTTTTGTGAACGGCTTCTCACCTGCGGCGGTCAGAGAGTTAAGGAGCGCGGCTTCTTTGTATCGAACTTGTGCGGTCCACATTGCCGAATCGGTGCGGATGACTAACGTATCGTCGCGATAAGTCGCTGACAGCACGTGATTTTTTTCCGGTTCGGCGAGGGCGGCGCGGACCAAATCCAGCAGCTTGAAAGCTTGTTTGGCACGCGCCTCGAGGTTGGCGATCTCGCCGCCCAGCGCGCCGGATAACGGTTGCAGTGAAGCTGACATAACGGTTGTGACGCCAATTGTTGCAGTGCTCTGTGCTCCAGGAGCTTGATCTTGGCGGGGCGTTTTCTGCATAGTGCGACTGACTGTTAAAGGGCAAACCCACCGAAAGGCGGGGACGCAAAGCCACCGGTCTAAGGGCTGCTCGAGTTTTGGATGAACTTCGAGACAAGCTACGGCAGCGGGGTTACCACGTTACACATGAAAGTTAAGACGACAAGCAATAAATATGTAGGCGAATTTTGTCGTTCCGACGACGGCCTGGGACCAAACCCAAGGCTTAACGTCGAGCACTTAATGCCGATGCAAGCCGGGTGTGGTAAGGGCGAGGCCATGATCGCATGAACGTCATTGTCTTTTCGAAACGTATAGGTCGCGCGCGGCAGATCGAGCTGACGCGGCCGCTGGCCTTGTGCGCGACGGTTGCGGCGGTGCTCACGATCCTTGGCGGCGCGTTTTTCGCCGGCCTCGGCGTTGGCACTCGCGATCTCCTGCACGAACCGACTGCGCAAGTAATCGAATGGTCCAAAACTCTGGAGCTACAGCGCGGTCAAGTCCTGGAAGCCAAACGTCAATTGCAAGAAAAAATCGATGCGTTGGCAAGCCGAGTTGGTTCGATGAATGCTCATGTGATACGACTGGATGCCCTCGGTAAGCGGCTCACCGATATGGCCAATCTCAATCACGGCGAGTTCAACTTCGATCGTCCGCCCGCGCAGGGCGGACCGGCACTGACAACGGCGGACGGTTTATTGGACAGCGTTGAGGCGCGCGCGCCCGATTTGGCAAAAATGCTCGACGATCTTAGCCGGCAGATTCAGGATCGCGAGCGGCAGCTCAGCGTCCTCGAAAACTTGATCGCCACGCGCGATCTCAACCGCGAGATTCGTCCCGACGGGCGGCCGGTGCTGCAAGGCTGGATCTCATCGTACTTTGGGATGCGCGCCGATCCATTCGACGGCCACACCGCATTCCACAAGGGCGTCGATTTCGCTGCGCCGGAAGGATCGCAGGTGGTAGCGGTCGCGAAAGGCGTCGTCACCTGGGCTCGCGATCGATTCGGTTACGGGCGCGTTGTGGAAATTAATCATGGCAACGGACTGGTGACACGCTACGCTCACAACGAGCGCTTACTCGTGAAAGTGGGCGACACCGTGCAGAAGGGGCAAGTGATCGCGGCTATCGGTTCCACCGGCCGCTCCACCGGTCCGCACTTGCACTTTGAAGTGCTCAAAGGCGGCCGACCCGTTGATCCGATGTCGTTCGTTGGACGCTAACTCGAAAAATTTCACTAAAACCGTCAGAACAACCGACACCAGGGCTTGCACGATTTCACTAAATGATAATTTGCTTTTACCGAACGAAACCACGTTCTGATCCATGAAGCTGATT